>JAHJSX010000169.1 GCA_018830205.1 archaeon
CCGATTTTCAACCTGTGCATTTCTATGGTATCTTCCATCGCCTGGACTTCCTTGAGCTTCTCTTTCACTATTTTTGAATTTTCATCCAGCGACCTTTCCTTCTCCCCTACTACCCGCATCTTTTCAGAATATTCCTTCTGCATGCCTTCGTTTTTTTCTTTAAGGGATGCGTTCTCGTCTTCGAAGTTTTTGAGTTTGGCGTACATCTCGGCCTTCTCGGTGTCCATATCATCGACCATCTTATGCATGCTTTTTGACTTTGTTGTTATAACTCTCAACTTGATAAAAGTCAAAAGAAAGCCGGCAAGAAGTACAACGATAATTGAAAGCTGCGTCTCGTCAAGCGAAACAATTCCTAGAATATTTACAATCTCTGCCATTTTTAACACCTATAACCTGTCAACCTCAAGAAGCCTGATGCGCTCTTTAAGCCTGTCAACTTCCTCCTCAAGCTTTTCGTTGTCTTCTTTTAATCTGTCAACGAGACCGTCCTTTTCATCAACCAGTCTTTGAATCGTCTCTTTTGTTTTTTCCTTTATCTCCAGAATCTTGTCTTCATAGCTTTTTATCAGTTCTTGCCGTTCTGCAAGCAGTTCATTCTTTAATTTTTCCCTTTCGTTTTTGCCAGACGCTGCAAGGTCCATTATCTCTGTATCTTTTGCAACAAGCTCTCCCTTGTGCCTGTTAATAGTATCTTCCAGTCTAAGCCTCGCTTCCTCTTTTAGTTTTTCTGCATTTGCAGCGGAAGTTGTTATTGTTTCCTCAACTTTCTCTCTTAGCTTTTGAATTTCTTCCTCATAGCGGGTTTTCTGCTCTGCGAGGGTGGACTCGGAATTTGCTTTGACCTTTTTAAGCTCCTCTTCGAATTTTTCTTTTGACTTGCCGGATGCTTCTTGAAGCTCCCCAATATTCTTGCGCAGGAAAGGCACCTCGTCTTTGAGGGCGTTGACCTTCAAGAGCTCGTTTTCGTAGCTTTTCTCATGCTCTTTCAGCTGCTCCTCTTTTGCCTTTACCTTCTCGCGCTCAAGGTTCAGGGCGGTTGAAAGCTGGTCAACCTTTGCCTTGAATTTCTGGACCTCGTCAGTTTCAACGATTTTGGGTTCATCACTATCGTCAATGTACCTCTCCCCGCCTTCAAATTCGTCTTTGCTCGAGGGCCTCTTTCTCATTTTGCCGGTCTTCCTTATCAACAAAATCGCGATAGCAACAACCAAAACGGCGCTTGCGGGCACCAGAAGATAATTATCTATTCCAGCTATCTGCATCATTTCACCTTTCTATGAGCTTCAATACATCTGCCTTTGTTACGATTCCAACAACCTTTCCTTTTTCCCTGATAAGTACTGCCGGGTCCGTCTCCAAAAGCTTTGAAAGGGCCTTTATACCCGTGTTTTTTTCAACAGCGGGAAAACCCCCATTCATGATTTCTCCTATCTTTCTTGTGGACACCTTGGATAAATCTTTCTCTAAATCCATCCCTTTTATAACCATCGCTTCTGACACGCTCCCCATCTGGACGTCGCCCTCAAGCACTGGAATTTGTGATATCCCGTATTCGTCCATAATCTCGGAGGCCTGGCCGACTGTATCACCCGGATGCACATGAATCACGGGCGACTTCATTATATTCTCGGCGCATATGTCCCCCATCTCCTCGACGCGCATGGCATCAAGAATTCTCTTGAGCGTGGAAAGCCGCGGGTCAACGTCTCCCTTTTCAATCCTTGCGATAAGGGACTGGCTGACCTTTGCTCTTTTTGCAAGCTCGACCTGCGTGAGCTTGAGTTTTTTCCTGTATTTCTTCAGGCCCTTTGCCGTTGGCAGTTCGTACACTGGCCCCACCTATTATTACTGTAAGTAATATCCATGTTTATAAAGTTTTTGCAAGTTTTTCATGCCTCTTGCAAAACTCATCCCCCTCAAGCTGCGCATGAATCATCTCCTCCTGCCAGTGGGCATTGAACAATCGACAGCCTTTGTCCTCGCAGAAGGCTTCGTTGAACGCATGATAGAAAATCGCCTGCATTGCGTAGCCCTTCAGGACCTCGGCCATGCGCGCGTCGCCGTAGTCGATGAAGCGCCCCACGTACTTCTTTTTTATTTCCTCAAAGGCGACTACGTCTCCGCCAGCCAACTGCTTTTCGATGTAGAACTCGCGGGGCTTTGCCGGGGCCTCAACCACCCCCGTCATTGATATGATTGACGGAAACCCGCAGACGATTGTCCGCGCGTGATAGCGTCTGTCATTCTCGTCAAAGGTCCCGATGAGCCTGTCTGTAAGTATGATGTGGGTGCTGTCGAGGCCTCTTTCTTCTTTTGGAATAATATCCTGAAAAATGCCGTGAAGCTTGAAGCCGTCGTACAGGATTCCAGATGCCGAACTCTCGCCTTTTATAACCCTCTTTTCCTGCTCTATTTCCCCGTAAAGCGGCTCGTTGTATGCGAATGGTTTCGTGACATTCATGGCCCTTATTTCTGCAAGCTTGAACGGGATTTTTTCATTATTTCCAGAAGAAAAATAATTAAGGAAATCCCCCCTCATTTCAACGTCTGCTTTGTTTATCCTTTCATCAAGATATTTTTTTAATTCAGATGAAAACTCATCCTCCCCGTATAGAACTATCTTCATTTTTTAAGTTCTTTAAGAGCGACTTCCGCGCCCTTCTTGCCTGAGAGCAGCATCCCGCCGAATGTCGGCCCCATCCTGGGAAGACCATAGACCTGGGAAACCGCCATGCCTGTTGCAATTAGCCCCGGATGCACAAATCCTGTATGCTCGACAATCGCGTCCTCTGATTTCTCGACCCACATGGTGCCAAAGCCCTTTACTTTCATGAGCCCGCGCCGGACAAGCGCATCAACGACCTCTGCTTCGTGGCCTGTGCAGTCCATCACGATTTTTGCTTCAATGGAGACCGGGTCAACGCATGTTATCTCGCGCGGAAGCGCTGAGACGGGGGTCCAGTTTATCACAACGCCAGCGACCCTGTTGTTCTCGCGAAGCACGACGTCGTCCACCTTTGTCATGTTCAAGACCCTGGCGCCAGCGTCGCAGGCCGCGGCAATAAGACGTGAGCATGCATGCGGGCCGTTTGTAACGAAAAGCCCCTTGGAATATTCCTCATACGGCACGCCAATCTCATCGAGCACCTCTTGCCCGGGCGCCCTAACTGTAATCTTGTTCATGAGATAGCCGCCAATCCAGAAGCCGCCGCCAAGGTAGTTGTTCCTCTCAATGATGAGCGTTTTGACGCCTGCAGACGCAAGTTCCTTTGCAGCGACAAGGCCGCTCGGACCTCCTCCGATTATCGCGACATCTGTTTCCGTGTACTCTGAAAAATCCCGTGCGAAGCTCTCTACGATAGCCCTCGTGACTTCCTTTTCTGTAACCTTTTCGAACATCAGGCTCACATCCATTCTTTGATACTTAAACTTTATTGAGCAGTGCCATCCTTTCAGCGATTATTTTTTTAAGCGTTTCTACCTTTTCTTCAAATGAGGCGCCAGATACTGCCATTATCTCATCTTCACCAATATCAAAAATCCTCTTTATTTTTTCATACCGTTTTTCGTCAACTTTGAGAATGCTTTTGTCTTCGGTGCACCTGTATTCCTCAATAAATCTTTTTGGATATTTTTCACAAATCGCTATTACCTCTTTTGAGTCACCAGGCCCGAGGACGTCAAACGCGATTTTTATCTGCTTGTTTTGCGCGGCCCTAACCACTACCTCTATGAATGGATTTGTGGATATGTTCTCCTTCCGTTTGAATGCGCGCTTAGCGCTTTTGATTGCAGATTCAAGATGCTCCTCGCCTGCAATGTATTCGCTTGATATGAGCTGGACATCCTCGTATTTATCAAGAGCTTCTATACCGGGAGGCGTGTTGCACCTCAGAGGCACAGCCTTTAAGCTCAAACCATGGCCCCCGAAAGGGCTTTTCCACACTCACATTCGCGGGTGTCGGGGATGCCTTTTACTGCGCGCATGATGATTTCTCCAAGCATCTCTTCGTTTTTCTTGACGATGTCTGTAACTTCGGTAGCAGTGAGCCTGTCCTCTTTAATACCCGAAGCAAAGTTTGCCACGATGCAAAGGGAACCGTAGCACATTTCCATCTCCCGTGCGAGAACTACCTCGGGCACGCCCGTCATCCCGACAATGTCGCCTCCAAGCGTCTTAATCATCTTTATCTCGGCCGGGGTTTCGAACCGGGGCCCCTGGGTGCAGGCATATACACCCATCGGGAACACCTTTGCTTTGGTGTCTGCAGCCTTAATCAAAGCATTACGTATTTCCGGGCAGTAGGGACGTGAAAAGTCCGTGTGCACTACCTTATCATCATAGAACGTCGACTCTCTTCCCTTTGTGAAATCCAAAAAATCAGTTGGTATCACCACATCTCCCGTGGCAAATGATTCGTTTATACTCCCAACAGAGTTCATGGTCATGATTCTATTGACACCGATTTCTTTAAGGGCAAAAATGTTTGCGCGGTAGTTTATTTTGTGTGGCGGGACATTGTGCGATTTTCCATGCCTTGGCAGAAATGCAACTTCTTTCCCTTCAAAACTCACAATTTTTATTTCAGGCTCATCACCGTAGGGTGTTTTGACCACTTCTTTTCTGATTTCCTCTGCGTTTTTTTGCTCATATATCCCGGTGCCGCCTATTATGCCAATCATATAATACCATCACAAGGCACGCAAATTTAAGCCTTTTGTTGTACGAAAAACTTTAAAGACGAAAGACTATTAGGCTAAATGAAAGGTGATTTAGTTGGCCCTATCACGCGAAATAGAGAAAACTCTCCTAAGACTCATAGAAGAGAAAGACCACTCAAAAATAAAGGATATTGCAAGGGACACCCACCCCTACGACCTCTGGGAATTCATTGAAAATCTAGAGGCGGATACACAGCATGAAGTGCTTTCAAACCTGTCCAGAAACGTTCTTGGAGAACTTTTGCCGGAGCTTCCCGATGAGAGACAGGTTGAG
>JAHJSX010000170.1 GCA_018830205.1 archaeon
TGTTTACCTCTGTAAAATACGGAAATGCGCTGATAACTATGAGAAAAAATACCCCTGTTACAAGCGCAATCTCAATGGAAGTCTGGCCTCTCTCGCCCTTTGAAAACCTCTGTTTCATATCACTTTATTTGGTTTGAAAAGATAATAATGTTTTGGGTGGGGCGGTAGATTTTTATCTGTTCAACAATGAAGTTCACAAATGCGACAAATCCTTGTGTTGTTAACCATTATTTCGTCCTTGGTTCTTCATCTTCCATTTCTGGAATCTTTTGATAATGTTTATAGGTACCTTGACGGACCACTCTACGTAGTGGTAGCCAAGAATTTTTATTCTATCGCAGAAGATCCATTTCCCCTCCCAGACTATTATTTCGCCGCCCACCTGGTGGGCTACCCTCTTATGATACGTATTTTTTCCTTTTTAGGATACTTCCCATCTATGCTTTTTGTTACATTGCTCTTCTCGACCCTTTCAATCCGTGTATTTTACAAGTTGCTGAAAGCCCCTCGTGCATCCATATTTAAGGAGATTGAATATCCGTTCTATGAGTACTTTCTAGAGGGAAAGGCTATTATTCACCAGCCTCGGATTATAAATAAAATAATCTAAGGGTATAATAATGATTGCTAAAAAAGGTAGTGATTTTGACATTATACTTCTCACTGCGGAATATTATGATGATCATCCGCTCTCGCCTGCAGGGGTCATAGCCCGTGTGCTTGATGCCAGCGGCTTCAGTGTAGGAATCATCGAGAAGCCAGAAACAAAAGAGGACTTCAAAAGACTTGGTTCGCCCGGGCTTTTTTTCGGTGTTGCATCAGGATCAATAGACAGCATGCTGAATAACTACACGCCCTTAAAGAGAAAGAGGCAGGAGGACAAGTACAGTTCCGTTACGATGATGCCTGATCGGGCAGTGATAGTGTACTGCAACAGAATTAAGGAGTATTTCAAGCCGAGCATGATAGTCATAGGCGGCATCGAATCATCGCTCAGGCGCTTTGTGCATTACGATTACTGGGACAACGACATCAGGAGAAGCATACTGTTCGATTCGAGGGCGGACATATTGGTTTACGGCAGCGGCGAGAAGCAAGTCATCGATATTGCAGAAAGATTGAAAAATGGAAAGAACATAAATGGCATACACGGCACGTGCATCAAAAGCCGTGATGTTCCGCCTTCTTTTGAGATGCTGCCCTCGTTCAAGGAAGTGAAGGAAGACAAGATAAAGTTCTGCCAGATGCAGGTTGCATTTTCAAACTGCAAAAACCTTGCGCAGGAGTACGATAACAACTACGTACTGCAATATCAATATCCGACGTATACAACGGAATACCTTGACTGGATATATTCACTGGGCTACACAAGAAAGTTGCATCCTGACTCTCTGCTGAAGATGGCAAAATTCTCTGTCGTCACCCACAGGGGATGTATAGGGGGATGTAATTTCTGTTCAATTGCACCGCACCAAGGCGATAAAATAATCTCAAGATCCGAGAAAAGCATACTTGAGGAGATAAAAAAGCTGACAAAGCATCCGGAGTTCAAAGGCTGCATAGACGACCTCGGGGGTCCGTCGGCCAACATGTACGGGATGGACTGCGAAAATAAATGCGACAAATGGTGCATGTCCTGTGCAGCTCTGGACAGGAGCCATGATAGTTTAATATCGCTTCTTAGAAAGGCAAGGGCAGTCCCCGGCATAAAAAAGATATTCGTGAGAAGCGGCATAAGATACGACCTAGCGATCAACAGCGAGGATTACATAAAGGAACTTTCGGAACATCACATCTCGGGCAGCCTTAAGATCGCTCCGGAGCACTTCTCTCCAGAAGTATTAAAACTTATGAACAAGGACAATTCCAGATTCGATGAGTTCGTGGAACTTTTCAATTCCCTGAACAGAGATAAAAACCAGTTCTTGAGGTATTACCTGATGATAGGCCACCCGGGCGATTGCGAGGTACAGGTAAAAGTGCTTTTGAAGAAGGTAAAGCAGCTTCTCAACATAGAGCAGTTCCAGTTCTTCACGCCGACGCCCATGTCCATCTCGTCATGCATGTACTGGACCGGCTTAAATCCTTTTATTCTCGAGAAAGTCAAAGTTGTATACGACTACAATACGAAAAAGAAGATGAAAAGGATGCTTCTTGGAGATATATATAAATCATACTCGACAGCAAATGACTGAATCAGGAATTCAAATAAAATTCATAATAAATTACTCTACTTGACAACTTTTTTCTGACACTATAAAATACCTTCACTCCGCACGTACAGAAAGGATGTGTGGTATATGCTAGATTCTTCTCTGTTTGATGAGGGCTGGATTAATTCCAAGAAATATTAGGGATCCATTAGATCAGTTTCACGATGTCTTCACCAAGCCCAGTCTTGAGTCTTTGCAGCAGATGACGTTAGCGGTAATAAATTGCCAGAAGTCCAGGAATGTAATGAATTTGCATGGAAGTCTCTCGGATAATCTGAGGAAATCAAGAACAGCCTATGAATATTTCTTCAATCAGGGAAAGTGGAGTGATGCTGCGGTGGCTCAGCGAAAGGCTGATCTTTTCTTTGAAATCTTGGGGGTGGGTGATGGTGACACCATCCGAGTGATCACTGATGATACTTATAAAGGGAAAAAAAGAGAAGCAACTACGGGGGCGTGGAAATATACCGGGACCAGCTTTTTGACCTGAACTGGCTTGCCAAAAGAGGTCTCGACGGCCTTGATAATAAGATTTCAAAAGCATACAATGATTTTTTTGATGAAATAAAGCCAGATATCATACACGT
Source organism: archaeon (assembly GCA_018830205.1). Lineage (GTDB taxonomy): Archaea > Hydrothermarchaeota > Hydrothermarchaeia > Hydrothermarchaeales > Hydrothermarchaeaceae > JAHJSX01. Next base: position 2,801 of record JAHJSX010000170.1, read on the forward strand.
TCACAACATGCATTATTTCAGCGAGCCCCACACAAAAATTCTTGAGAAAATTTCAAATGAGCGTGGCGTCCCCCTAGTCCTTACCGCACATAACGTATGGGACGATGCGTTATTTTTGAAGCTCACAAAAGGGATAAAATGACTGGGAAAGATAGCATATTTTCATTTACAGTCACTGGCTCCTGGCGTCTAAAAAAGCCCCCCAAGCGTGGCAGCTAGAGATTCAGGCAGGTTCTCATCAAGCGTCTTTAGCATGATTTTTGCGTGTGCTGGCGACATGATTATCCTGTTGTATACGTTCATAATGCCCCCGTCTTCCGGACCAACCGGCATGGAGCCAAAATCGAACGTGAACTCGAATGGGGAGTGCGCGACCCTCATGACATTTGAGTAGGTGCCCTTTTTTGCATCGTCAGCGACTACAATCTTTGGGTTTTCTTTAACCATTTTTATATCACCTTATTATTACTAAGACTTAAATACATAAAAAAATTAAGGAATAGGGGATGGTGCCAAAAAAAGTGTTCTTTACTAACGGGGTTGGGAAGCACAAGGAAAAGGAACTGATAGATGATTACTGCAAAAGCAAAAATAGGCTGATATTTCTTGACTACGATGGGACGCTTATTCGTTTCTTTGACAGGCCTGAAGACGCAAAGCCAACAGATGACATTTTGGATGTTCTTGAAAAGCTTGCCAGCGATAAAAAAAATGAATTGGTCATCATAAGCGGGCGCGCCAGGAAAACTATCGACGAATGGTTTGACATTGACATGAGTTTTGTTGCCGGGCATGGTGCATGGACAAAGGAGGGGCGCGGAGAGTGGGAGAAGGCGAAAAATCTGAATGATAGTGATTGGAAGTCAAAGGTGCGTCCTATCTTTGAGAAGTACGTAGAGACTACCCCTGGCTCCCTGATAGAGGAGAAGGATTTTTCCCTTGCATGGCATTTCAGGGGAGTTGACTCAACGACTAGCCATAAAAGGGCAAGAACGCTTGTAAAGGAACTCGAATTCGTGCACTCTATGAATCTTCAGCTTCTGGATGTAAGTGAAGTAGTTGAAGTTATGAATGCTGGAGTTGATAAAAGCACAGCAGCATTGCACTGGATAGAGAAACCGGGGTGGGATTTTATACTGGCAATAGGGGATGACTGGACCGATGAAAATACATTCAGCGTCCTTCCAGCAGCAGCGTATTCTATTAAAGTCGGGCCGCTGCCATCTCAGGCCAGATTTCGCATGGAGTCCCCTGATATGGTGATGAAGTTTTTGAAGAAGCTCATAGAAGCTTGAATTATTTGCTGGTCCTGCTGTAATTTGTCACTTGTCGGCAATTTTTCCAATTGTCCCTGGCTGATATTTGCATGAGAGGTCCTCTGCAAGGTAATCCCCTGTGACTGCGTAGGCCCTTGACCTTGAGCCCCTGCATACGTCATTGAATTCGCATGTAAGATTTAAGAATAATATACATGGCATGCCTACAATAAAAAGAGAGGAACTTGGAAAAATAGACGATTCAGATGAACTGATGGATATATCTGTTCTGGTATAATTTGTTAAATTAACAGGGATCTCTATTTTGCCTAGCTTTCCGGGACCAAAGCAAAAACTGTGCATTTTTTCACAGTCCATGTTTTGAAATATACCCAATAACCTTAGAATCAGGTAATTAGGCGGGTAACGGTGGGAGTAATTAAAATCCCCACAATTTTTTTATGTTCCGGAAATCAATATTTAGTAGTATTAGGAGGTACCAAGGGTGAGCAAAATAATGCTTGTTGACGACAACAAAGTAATTCGGGAGACGATAGGTAGGGCGCTTGAAAAAGGAGGTTATGAAGTAATAGGCGCAGATAGCGGAGAGATGTGCCTCGAAATCCTAAAAGGCAAAA
>JAHJSX010000171.1 GCA_018830205.1 archaeon
CAGAAGAATTTGATTTTTTAGAAAACGCGATTTTGAAATTTATGATTGAAAATAAGGCGCTCTTTGACATGCGGGTCAAAGATGGCCGTGTGCGGGAGTGCCACGGCGACTGCCATTCTGGCAATATATTCATCTTGAGTGATAAAATCTACATATTCGACGCAATCGAGTTCAACAAGGCCTTCTCGTGCTCGGACGTCGCGGCCGAGGTTGCATTCCTTGCGATGGATTTGGAGTTCAACGATAGGGCGGATTTGAAGGAGGCCTTCACAAATAAATACGTCAAAGAAAGCGAGGACGGGGGCCTGCTCGGGCTTCTTGCATTCTACATGTGCTACCGGGCATACGTTCGGGCCAAGGTTTCAAGCTTCAGGCTCGCTGAGGCAAACCTAACGGATGAAGAAAAAAGTTCTGCAGAAAAACTGACCACTGATTATTTCAAGCTCGCACTCTTGTACGCAAGAGAACTCTGATGCAAAATATATACGAATATATAAAATATTTCCTCAGTACATATGTATAATAATCGCCAAGATATACTTCTGTGAGTGGAGAAGATATTGGCCTACATTGGGGCGCGGTTGTCCCGGCAGTGGTTTCCCTACTTTTAATTTTAGGAAGCCCTGTATTTGCACAGGGAAATCACACTGGCGAGCTCAGGAACCTGGAAATAGAGGTTGTCTACACAAACCCCTATTTTTATACTGACGACGGTTACGCAGGATATTATATCGGCCTTCCGATGACCTATGAGCTTCGCATAAAAAATACAGGCAAGAGAACATTCATGCACCTGGATATAACTGCAATACAGGAGTACCACGAATCAGGCACATGCTACAGATACGGAGAAGGCATAGCCTACAGCAAGGGAGACCCGATGCCCGGTGAAACAACAGAAAAATGGAGCGATGTGACGCTTCGCAAAGGAGAAGAGATTGTACTTCGAGGAGGCTATGTGCCCCCCTATGCTACATGCGACGGACTCGACCAGACCCACGTAATAATAAAACATAGCAACAACGGAAATGAAGAGGCAGCCGTAATGTACTTCAACCCGGAAGCAGGGATATACTGCCCGCCTCCGCCCGATGAAGTCGCGCTTGATTTAGACTTCGGCACAATCTATCCGACATACGCTGAAAGAAAATTATTTATGCCCTATAATAAGTATTATCTCTAATTTTTAATCCTCGTATAGAATGGTATTTTCGTTGTAGACAATTATCATTTGCTTCACCTCGAGAATACCACCTACAGGGTAGTCTGATATCGGTTGGCCGAGCACCGGAAAAGTTATCTTACGCCGCTTCGCTTAATCATCTCGCCGACTTCTGCGTCCATGCCCACCGGCATTATGTGAACGCCAGGGAAGCCGAGGTCTTTTATGTCTGCTATGAGCTGAGCCGTGATGTTTATCGTCGTCTCCTTGATGTCCTTGGACTCCACGAGCTCCTTTAGCATCTCGTCAGGTATGGTGACCCCAGGGACATTCTTTGCCATGAACTTGGCCATGCCGACTGATTTCAGCGGTGCAATTCCTGGAAGGATTGGAATGTCCAGGTGGCTTGTGAGGTCGAGAATCCTTTCAAGGACTTTTGTATCGTAAACGCACTGTGTCTGGGCAAACTCTGCGCCAGCTTCAATCTTTTTCTCGAACTTTATTATTTCCGGCTCGATTGGCTCGAGGCCGGGTGAGAGTGCAACGCCGATGTGCATCTGCGGGGCAACATCCAGTTCCTTCCCTGCCATATCGTGTCCGTTGACAAGCCCCCGGATTGCCGCCGTCAGCTGGACAGAATCGAGGTCAAAAACCGGCTTTGCCTGCGGGTGGTCGCCCATCACGGTGTGGTCGCCTGAGAGTGCCAGTATATTTTTCATGCCCAACGCGGCCGCGCCAAGTACATCGGACTGCAACGCAATCCTGTTCCTGTCCCTGCATGTGGCCTGATAGATGGCCTCGAGGCCCATCTCCTGCATGATGACGCAGGGCGCGAGCGTGTTCATAATAACGATTCCAAGCGGGTTGTCTGTAACGTTTGCGGCCACGCAGTGCGGTTTCAAAAGCTCCGTCTGGTGCTCAATTACCTTGCGGTTGGAGCCCTTTGGCGGGTCGATTTCGCCGGATATTGTGAACTCCTTTGAGGCAACGGATTCCATGAGCTTTGAGTAGTACTTTGCCATTTTCACGCCTCCTGTGAACGGGGATGGGTTTTCTTTGAGAAATCCTTTGGTTCCATGATGGTTTTAAGCCTGTCAAGCTCCCCAAGCGCCTTCAGCCGGTTGTATATGAGAATCCATGCGCAGTCGCGGTTCTTGTCTGTCTCGCACTTGCCGTTGTAGAGGCCCCCGCACGGTCCGTTCATATGGCTCTTCGGGCACCTTGTGACCGGGCAGATGCCCCCTGTGAGGTGGAGTATGCAGTTACCGCACGCAACACATCTTTCATAAAACGTCTCTGATTCGCGCTCCTGCACGCCGATAAAGCTTGTGTTGTGAGCGGGAAGCGCCGGTATATCAAAAGATTCCGCTACTACCTGCACTCCTGCACCACAAGCCATTGACAGGATTGCATCAGCTTCCGCTGCCAAATCCGTGAGCGCATCTTTTACGATTGACTTGTCGCACTGGCGAAGGATGCTTGTCACGGTTGTATCGACATTTTTCAGCACCTTGTCCAACTTAAAAAGCTCCGCAAGCTCCTCTGCCTGCCTTTCCCCGCCCTGCTGGTGGATGCCCACGCACCCATTGCAGCCTACGATAAGTACCTTTTTCTTACCCGCAAGACTTTCTGCGAGTTCTTCGATTTTTTTTGTTTCAACGATTATCATTTCTTACCACCCAGTTTCTTTAATTCCTCTGTAAATGAGTCAAATGAATCTGAAAATACGGCCCCGTTATTTACCTCTACGAGGTCTATCCTCATCCGCTCTGGCTCAATGCCAAGCTCTTCAAGATTACGCTTGATTCGCTTGGTCCGGGACTCTGCCTTTTTATTGTTCCACTTGTAGAAGCACCTGCCGGGGGCGCATCCTGCGATGAGCACGCCGTCCGCTCCGGCCCGGAATGCTTTGTAAATGAAAAGGGGGTCGATTCTTCCCGTGCAGAGCATGTTTACAGCGCCAACGTTCGGGTGGGGCGCCATGCTCGACTCAGCGCCGGTGTGGCCGCACCAGTTGCACGTGAACGCAATGATTTTCGGGTCACCCTCGGGCAGGCCCTCAAGCGTTTTCATAATCATGTTTTCATACTGGGAATCATCAAAATTCGCATACGAGATTGCAAATACAGGGCACTCGACAGCGCACGTGCCGCAGCTCCGGCAAAGGGACGGGTCCACTTTCGATACCATAGTGCCCGGGTCGACCTTGATTGCGTCTTCCGGACAAGCGTACTCGCAGTTCGCGCAGCCGATGCACTTTTTCTCATCAATGACAAGGGGTAGATTTCCGACTTCGGCGGCCTCTACACGGAGCTCGGCCACGATTTCCGCAACCTTCACGTCGTTCGGGCAGTTGTGCGAGCAGCAAAAGCAGCCGGCGCAGAGCCAGATGGACTTGTTGTTTGCAGGGATTTTTGTCTTGCCGAGGTTTGAGTTGACCACCATCCTGCGCGGGTTGAACGTGCTCTCAAGCCGAGCCGCAGGGCAGCTCCCGCTGCAGATACCGCACTGGTAGCAGGGCAACGACTCCTCACGAACGTTAACGTCCGCATCTGGGACTTGTGATGGCTCAGCTGACATTATTTCACCCTTTTTCAATTAATTATCACGATTTATTATTATATAAAACGTTTCCTTTAGGAAAGATTATTGGAGAAGGCGGGACTTTGTGTCAGGTTTCCTCAATCCCCACAACTTTTTTATTATCATGGGTTGATTTGAAAGTGCGGGGTGTCGTGAACATGGTAACAAAAGGTTTTATTGGGGCGGTAATTACTCTCATCGGAGGTTATGTAGTTGGTTACATCGCCGGAGTTAGAACTGTCATTGATGCTTTTCTAAGCATAATCCCTGACATCACTGCTGGAATAGCTGGTGCGGCAACATTTGGACTTGGTTCAAAAGTGGGAAGAGAAATTGGAAACGAACTACATGATGGACTTTTAGAATATGTGAATACCGAGTATAATTTAAATGATTATTATTTCGTAGGATTACTCATAATTATTGTCGGTTTATGGATTAGCAATCAGTCAGGAAGTGATGAAAAAGAAAGCAGTTGTTTTGGAGAATATGATGAAAGTGATGAGTGTTTAGACTGTGACGAATTAGATGATTGTAAAGAGGAAACTGGGGGAGATGATAAAGAAAAGGAAGACGAATTCACTGATAATTTGAAAATCCTTAAAAAACGACTTGCAAAAGGCGAAATCACAACAGAAGAATTCAAGAAGTTGAAAAGGGCCCTAAAAAATAATTAACTCCCTGCTCCTTTTTATCACAACTTTTTTATTTACCAGAAACAAATCAATTAGTGAGGAGGCTCTAGCATGGGAAAAATATTGGCTGTTGATGACAACGAGAAGATTACACAAATCATAACGCGGATGCTTGAAAACGACGGCCACGAGGTGATAACCGCAAATAGCGGGGCCGAGTGCCTTAAGATTCTTAAAACAGTGAAACCCGACCTGATTTTGATGGATGTCATGATGCCGAATATGGATGGGTGGGAAACTGTTCACGAGATAAAAAAAGACAAATCCAACAAAGACATAAAGATTTCAATGCTGACCATAAGAAATACTGAAAACGACATGATAAAAAGCATAGATGGTGATTCGGGGGCCGACTGGCATCTGGCAAAGCCCATATCAAAGAAGAGGCTGCTTGAGGATGTTGAGTGGCTTCTTAAACAGAAGTGAGTTTGCACGTCCAGAAATCCTTATTATGGATAACATTTAATCCCAGAGTCAATGACGGTGGTCACATACTCGCGCAACGTGTTTTTGCCGCTATCTAATGCGTGCCGGAATAAATGCACTTACTGCGGGTTTCGTTCGAGTGAGCCGACATTGATGGAGCGGAGGGAAGTTCTCTCTTTTCTTGAAGCTGGCCGTAAAGCTGGCGCCAAGGAGGCCCTCTTCACGTTCGGGGAGCGGCCTGAGAGTAACGAAGGCGTGAGAAAAAAACTTCATGAGTGGGGCTATGGCAGCATGACTGAATACCTTCTAGACTTGTGCAGGGACGCGATTAAGGCCGGCCTCCTCCCGCACACGAACGCAGGCGCGCTTGAATACGATGAGATGAAAGCCCTGAAAGAAGTGAACGCTAGTTTAGGACTAATGCTTGAAAGCGCAAGCGAGAGGCTCTGTGAGAGCGGAATGCCCCATGAGCAAAGTCCAGGCAAGAAGCCTGATGTGAGGCTTGCGGTGATTGAGAATGCCGGGCGTCTTGAGATTCCATTTACCACCGGCCTTTTAATCGGCATCGGGGAAATCCCCGAAGAGATGCATGCGTCAATCTGGAAGCTAAAGGAGATAAATGAAAAATACGGCCACATCCAGGAGGTCATTGTCCAGAATTTCAAGCCAAAGGTTGGGACCCCAATGGAAGGTTCGCCAGAACCTGGCCAAATTGAAATGATAGATGCCGTGAGGGCTGTGAGGGCAGTCTTGCCCGGCGTGCATGTGCAGGTGCCGCCGAATCTGAATCCCACTAATTGGCCGGTGTTTGTGAAGGAAGGCGCAAGCGATTTGGGGGGCTTTTCACAGACGACGCATGATTATATAAACCCTGAGGCAGCGTGGCCTTTAATCGATAAGCTGAAAATAATTGCAGGTGAAAACGGCATAACACTAAGGGAGCGGCTGCCGATTTATCCGGAATTTATAAAAAGGGGATGGTATGGAGGAGAGACTGGAGAGCTAATCGAAAAGTACGCAAATAAAGAGGGTCTTGTAAATGAGTGAAGTTGATGCGATTTTAAAAAAGGCGCTTGATGGCACACGGCTCACAAAGGAAGATGCGCTTTTGCTTTTGGAAGTAGAAGGTGATGGCATTCTCGCACTTGGCGCTGCCGCAAGCAGGGTGCGGGAGAGGGCCGTTGGCAATGACGTGACATACATCCTCAACCGCAACATAAACTTCACAAACATTTGCACAGGGAGCTGCAAGTTCTGCGCATTCCGCAGGAATGCAGGCGACGCAGACGCGTATTTTTTTGATATTGAAAAAATCGTAGAGATGGCAAAAGAAGCAGAGCGAAGCGGTGCAAGCGAGCTCTGCATCCAGGGAGGTTTGCACCCGGACGTTGGCATTGATTATTACACTGACATGCTGGGGGCACTTAAAAAAAGCGTGAATATGCACCTGCACGCCTTCTCGCCCATGGAAATCTTTTACGCAAGCAAGAAAAACGGCCACGGAACCAAGGAAACCCTCGCGTTGCTCAGGGAAGCGGGGCTTGACTCGATTCCAGGCACTGCCGCGGAAATCCTTGTCGAGAGGGTCAGAAAAGAGATATGCCCTGAAAAGCTAAGCGCCGGGGACTGGATAAAAGTAATAAAAGAGGCGCACACCCAGGGCATGAAGACGACTGCCACCATGCTTTACGGTCATGTTGAATCCGCTGAAGAGCAGGTAGAGCACCTGTCAATAATCCGGGACATCCAGGACGAAACCAGAGGATTTACCGAGTTTATCCCCCTTTCGTTTGTTCATTTTAATGCCCCTCTTTATCTATCAGGAGGTGGAAAAGAGGGCTCCACCGGCATGGATGATTTGAAACTTTTCGCGGTATCGAGGCTTTTCCTTGACAACTTCAAAAACATCCAGGCCTCGTGGGTGAAGCTCGGGCGAAAGCTCTCACAGGTCGCGCTCTCGTTTGGCGCAAACGACCTCGGGGGCACCCTTGTCGAGGAGAATATCTCTCGTTCTGCTGGAATCAAGATCGATATGGTAACAGAACATGAGCTTTTTAGGATAATAAAAAGTGCAGGGAAGGCGCCAGTGAAGCGCGATACGGTTTACTCTCACCAGTAGGAGTCATTCTCGCGCCAGTTGCTTTTGAACACAATCAGTTCGAAGTCCGTTTTTCCATCGTTTTTTACAGAGTGCATATCGTTTGGTTTCGTTATGTAGGTCGCGCCAGGCTTTGCCTCAAATTCCTCTCCGGCGATTGAGAGCGTGGCCGTTCCCTTCAGGATATAGAAAAATTCTGTCTGGAGACCGTGGTAATGGGGTTTTACCTCGTTTCCCGGGCCGATTATAACAATCTGCACGAGGCTCCCGCGTCCTAGCTCACTCTCCCCTGCAAGTACCCGCTTTTTGTATCCTGCGCCTTCTATCCAATCCATAATTTATATATAATACAGCACCGATTTAAAAGTATGTGGATTGGAGTTATCAAGACAGGCAACATTGCATCCTCGCTTGTCCTGGAACTGCTCCTTGATGAGAGGGCAGACCGCAAGAATATCGATGTCCGTGTAGCGACAAGCGGCGCGAAGATGGGGCCGGATGATTGTACAGAGGTCGCAAAACAGATTATAGACTGGGGCCCCGAGTTGATTTTATACACGACTCCAAATCCTGCGACCCCTGGACCAGCAAAAGTCATCGAAATGCTTTCTGGGCATAGGGCAATCGTAGTGGGTGATGCGCCCGGCATAAAGATAAAAGACAAGCTCGATGAGGCAGGAATCGGCTACATTTTCGTGAAAGCCGACTCCATGATTGGCGCGAGGCGCGAGTTCCTTGACCCGACCGAGATGGCGATATTCAATGGCGATATGCTCAAGGTGCTCGGCGCAACAGGCGCGCTCAAAGTAATCCAGGAAGCGATTGACAGGGCCATTAATGATAAAAATTATCTCCCAAAGGTCATCATAGACAGCGACACAGCCGTCGCGCGTTCTGGCATTAAAAACCCGTATGCGCGTGCGAAGGCGAAGGCAGCCTACGAGATGGCTGAAAAAGTGGGTGAGCTGAACGTCAAGGGCTGTTTTATGCAAAAAGACCCCAAGGTTTACATACAGACCGTAGCGTCGGCACACGAGCTTCTGAGGGCGGCTGCGGCACTTGCTGATGAAGCGCGCGAGATGGAAAAGGCAGCAGACACAGTAGATAGAAGGCCGCACGCGGGAGATGGCAAAACTCTCAAAAAAGAAAAGCTGAAGGACAAGCCTCAGTGAAGGGCATTTTTTAATGCTTGCGCGCTTTCGTGGTTCATTTTTGCGCCGGCATCGTTTTCGATTTCGGCCTTGATTTGTTCGATTGTTTTTCCCTCGTCAAGGAAAATGACGGCGTAGCTTGAGGTGGTTGATATGTTGAAGATTGCAATTTTTTCGCCTTCTTTTGGCTCTCTCCCCTCTGTAGAGGCTTTGATATCGACGTAGGGCAGGAACTCCTCCGGGAGCTTTTTGAACTCTTTTACATCGACGAGGACTGCAATGTATTCGCTCATTGTAATTGTTTCAATTTTTACGGTATTTAAGGGTTTACTCCAATTCTTCCAAAGGTTAAACATCGTCCTCTTTAGGAGGAACAATGGAAAAACCAAAAATAGTGATTCTCGTGGTTGTTTTTGTGGCCCTCGCGGCAGCAGGGGCGTACAATGTTTACATAAATCAGGGGTCGCCCCTTGAGAAGGAACTTGGCAAAGCGCTTGGGTCAGGAAAGCCCGTGCTTTTGTACTTCCACTCCATGGGCTGTGGGTCCTGCATCGAGCAGGAGGAAATCCTTGTAGAGCTTGAGGGTGA
>JAHJSX010000172.1 GCA_018830205.1 archaeon
GGAACAATGGAGGAGCTAATAATGCTCCCTGGAGTAGCGAGGAAGACGGCCAACATCGTTTTATCGGGCGGTTTTGGTATAACCTGTGGCATTGCGGTAGATACGCACGTAAAACGGCTCTCAGAGCGGCTGGGACTAACAAAAAACACAGACCCCGTAAAGATTGAGAATGATTTGATGAATTTGGTACCAAAAGAACATTGGTTCCACATTTCCAACCTTCTAATCTGGCATGGCCGGAGGGTTTGCGCTGCAAGGAAACCCCTGCACGATAAGTGCGTTCTCTACCACCTCTGCCCATCAAAGGAACTCTAACTCAATCTGCCTTGAAAAAGAGCCATCCGTTATCCCCGGCCTTTTGGAATTTCAAAAGTACATATTTTCCGCTTAACTTTCTTCCTTTAAGCACGAACACGATTTTTTTATCCTCTCTTTCCTCAAGCTCAAAAGTGCCGCTGTCGTAGATTTCGACTGTTCCTCCCCCGTACTGGCCCTTTGGTATGGTGCCCTCGAAGGTTGCATAAGTTAGCGGGTGGTCCTCTGTCATAATAGCAAGACGCTTCACTCCGGTCTTTGTTGGAGGCTCTTTTGGGACGGCCCAGCTTTTAAGCACTCCGTCAAAGCTCAACCTTAAATCGTAGTGAAGGCTGCTTGCGTCGTGCTTTTGTACAACAAAAAGGGCCTCATCTCCACTTCCCACTCCCCCTGCCGGTTCAGAGGTCTTTTCGAAGTCCCTTATTTTTTTGTACTTTTCGAGACCCATTTTCTTCACTTACTTACAATATACATCAAAAAAATATTTAAATACCATCACTGTAATTTTAAGCTCTAGAACAAAAGAAAGGAAGTGATACATTGAACATAACAGATTTACAAGTTGGACAGGGAAAAGTGAACATTGAAGTCGAAGTTATAGACTTATCAGAGCCAAGAACCTTCTCGAAGTTTGGAAGGGATGGCCGGGTTGCAACCGCAAGGGTAAAGGATGAGACAGGCGAAGAGATTGACCTGACGCTCTGGAACGATACTATAGATGAGGTATCAGTAGGGGACAAGGTAAAGATAGAAAACGGCTACGTATCAGAGTTCCAAGGAAACATGCAGCTTACTGCAGGCAAATTCGGCACGATTGCAGTTGTAAAGTAGTCAATTTGACTACTTATTTTTTCTTTTTTTCATTTTTTTAGAATACAAGGGAAAAGAAAATTCAGTTCGCCGAAGGCGAACTGTTTAAGCGGATTGAAGTGCGGGGGAAGGGACTTGAACCCTCGCAAGCACTAAGCTAACAGGTCCTAAGCCTGTCTCCTTTGGCCAAACTCGGACACCCCCGCATAACGGGCATACGATGTCTTGCATTGTTTTGAATATAAGACTTTTGAAAAACAATACACAAAATACGAAAAAAAGGTCGGAGTTCAGGAGAGGGCATTGATGCTTATTATCTCCTGAATCCGAAACGAAGTTTAAACTTACAACTATTCTACTTCTTTTTTGAGGTTTTTTTGACAGTTTTCTTAGGTGTTGCCTTTTTTACTGGCTTCTTCTTTGCCACCGGCTTTTTCTTCGCCATTTTTTTAATCACTTCCTTAATTTTTTTTAAATAGTGAGGGATAAAAACCTTTCTATTATTTCCTTTTTCAAAATAAAAACAATGGTACAGGGAGGGAGACTTCAAACCCACTGCAGCCTTTTTGCACCGCAAAAACCCCGGGAAAAATTATTCAGTTCGCGAAGCGAACTGCACACAGGGTCAAGACGCGACGAGTACAAGGGCGAAGCCCGAAGTAGGAGGAGTGGATTGTACGCCGGGGGGGAGATTTGAACTCCCGAGAACCAAAAGGTTCACAGGCTCTCTGGTCTCAAACGGTTGAAAAATTCCAGGCCTGCGCCCTACCAGACTAGACTACCCCGGCATTTTCGTTCGGTCATAGTCCTACGGACTAAGACCTCACTTCAAATGCATACTCGCGAAGCGAGTAAGCATAAACTAAGCTACTACAAGAACGAATAAAAAAGTTTTGGGAAGGATTAAACCTAGTTTCGAAGCTCGATTTCGATGTGTACTCCGTCTGGAACGTTAACGCGCATTATCTGCCTCATTGTGCGCTCGTCGGCCGGAATGTCTATGAGCCTCTTGTGCACTCGCATCTCCCAGCGGTCCCATGTCTCGGTGCCATCTCCTGATGGAGATTTTCTTACAGGTACTTTGAGCCTTTTGGTGGGCAGTGGTATTGGTCCAGACATATCTACCCCTGTCTTTGATGCAATCGCTTTTACCTGTTCACAGACCCCTTCAAGCTTGTTATGGTCTATGCCGCTTAGTTTAATCCTTGCCTTTTGCATAATTTCCTACTTCGCTGGTGTTATGTTGACTACCATTCCGGCAGCAACAGTTGTACCCATATCTCTAATTGCGAATCTTCCCATCTGTGGTATTTCTTTTACTTTTTCTATTACCATGGGCCTCGTGGGCTCAATCTTTATCACGCCAGCATCTCCTGTCTTTAAGAATTTTGGCTGTTCTTCTAGGACATTACCTGTCTTTGGGTCAAGCTTGCTGATTAGCTCCACAATCTTGCAGGCAACCTGTGCCGTGTGGCTGTGGAAGACCGGTGCATATCCTACTGTAAGTGCACTTGGATGCTGCAGGATTACAACCTGCGCTGTGAAATCCTTTGCAACGGTCGGCGGGTTTTTCGTATGTCCTACCACATCACCCCTTCTGATGTCATCCTTGCCGACGCCCCTTACATTGAAACCGATGTTGTCGCCTGGTTCGGCCTGTTGGATTGTTTCGTGGTGCATCTCAATCGTTTTTACTTCTCCGCTAACGCCTGCAGGCTCGAATATGACCTTGTCGCCGATCTTCATTATGCCGGTCTCGACTCTTCCTACTGGGACAGTTCCGATTCCGGTAATTGAATATACGTCTTGCACCGGAAGCCTGAGTGGAAGCTTCGTTGGTTTCTCTGGCACCCTTAGCATGTCAATTGCATCTGAAAGCGTCGGACCGTCCCACCATGGGAGGTTTTCGCTCTTTTTGGCTATATTGTCGCCTTTTAGTCCTGCCATTGGAAGATATATCAAATCGTCTTTCTTGTACCCGACTACAGCAATAAGCTTTTCAACCTGTGCTTTGGTATCCTCAAATTTCTTCTGGTCCCAGTTAACGGCGTCCATCTTGTTTACGGCTACAATCAGCTGCCCAATACCAAGAGTTCTTGAGAGAAATACGTGCTCTTTTGTCTGGGGCATAAGTCCGCCCGCATCGTCTTTTTGCGATGCGTCAACTACAAGCACTGCCGCGTCGGCCTGGCTTGCGCCTGTTATCATGTTCTTTACGAAGTCCCTGTGACCAGGTGCGTCGATAACAGTGAAGAAGAACTTGTCCGTCTCCATCTTCTTGTGTGAAATGTCGATGGTCAGACCTCTTTCTCGCTCCTCTTTTAGCATATCCATTACCCATGCGAACTCGAAGGTGGCCTTTCCAATCTTTTCGGCCTCTTCCTTGAATTGCCTTATGATATGTTCCCCTATAGCGCCTTTTTCAAAAAGGAGCCGTCCAAGCGATGTAGACTTACCATGGTCTACGTGCCCAATGAATACCAGATTCAAATGTGGTTTTGCTGCTGCCATAATCTTGTACCTCCATTATTACCTTTATATACTAAAATTTTCATGTGTCTATTAATTTAAACCTTTCCTCTGTTTTATCTTTTTGATAACATCTTCCTGAAGTTCCTTTGGAAGCTTCTCAAATCCTGCAAACTCTGTTGACCAGAGGGCCCTTCCTTCTGTTGCCGAGCGGATGTCGCCAGCAAAGCCGAACAACTCGGAAACCGGGCACGTGGAATTGATAACTGTCTTGTCGCCATCCTGCGTCATCTCGCCAATTTGCCCTCTTCGCTTTTGTATCTCTGTCATGCTAGCGCCCATGTAATCCTGGCCGACATGTATTATAACCCTCTGTTTTGGCTCAAGTAAAATTGCCCCGCCCTGCGTCATGGCTCCTCTTATTGCTTCTCTTACTGCAGGTATAACTTGCGCCGGCCCCCTGTGTATGGAATCCTCGTGAAGCTTTGCGTCAACCAGTTTTACTTTAACGGCCAAAACTTCTTCTCGCGCGATGGGGCCGTTGTCAATTGCCTCGTGGAAGCCTTCCAGGATGAGGCTTTTTATCTCGTTTAAGTACTGGATACTCTTCGTAACGTCGGTCAGCATGTTATTCTTGTAGATCTCAACAACGCCTTTTGCTTCATCTTTTGAGAGATAATCCTTAAACGCAGCGCCAAGTTCCTTCCCCTTTAACCGTTCCGGCTTGATATCCCTGTTCATAATCGCATCGAACACTTCTTTTTCCAGGGGCTCGACAACAAAGTAGAATTTGTTATGCTTGTTCGGGGACTTGCCTTCAACCTCAGGGGATGTCCTTTCAACTGATTCCCGGTAGACGACGATTGGGGGCGATACTTCTATATCCACGCCCTTTTCCCTGATTCTGTATTCGATAATCTCAAGATGCAGCTCACCCATCCCTGAAAGCAGGTGCTCTCCTGTCTCCTCGTTTATCTGGATGCGGATGTTTGGGTCCTCCCTTGACATGATATTAAGGACCTCTATGAGTTTTGGCAAATCCTTCATATGTTTTGCTTCAACGGCGACAGTGACTACTGGTTCAGACGCATGCTTTATTTCTTCAAATGGCTCAATTGAACCCTCCGATTCCATCACTGTTTCACCGGCTCTTACATTTTTGAGTCCGGTCACCATCGCAATGTTCCCGGCAACAACGTGTTCTGTCGGCATCCTCTCTGGACCGAAATATACTCCCACTTGCTGGGTTCTTACATCGGCTTTGGCATTGAACATGTATACCTTCATGCCCCTCTCAAGCGTTCCGGAAAACACCCTGCCGGTTGCAACCTCACCAGCCTGGGGGTCAATGGAGAGGTCAGTAATCATCATGGCAAGAGAACCATTTGGGTCACAATTCGTCATAGCTTTCCCTTCAGGGCTTTCTATATCTCCCGGCCATATGTTGGGCACCCTGTATTTCTGCGATTGCAGAGGGTTTGGCAGGTGCTTTGTGACCATGTCAAGAATAACTTCATGTATGATTGCCCTTTTTGCAAGTTCGTCCTGCTTGCCCTGAACATTGAGGTCGATAACATCCTTGAATCCAATCCCGGTCTCTTTCATTGTTGCCATGTTCACCGCCCACTGGTTGTAGGCCGAGCCAAATGAAACGCTCCCGTCCTCGACACGCACCTGCCATTCCTTTTTAAATTCCGGCGGGGCCATGTCTTTAACGATTTTATTGAAGCTGGTTATGATGTCCATGAACCTGTGCTGCATGGCTTCAGGGGTGAGCTTGAGCTCGTTTATCATCCTGTCAACCTTGTTTATGAAAAGCGTGGGCTTTACCATCTCCTTTAGGGCCTGGCGCACAACTGTCTCTGTCTGGGGCATTATCCCTTCAAC
>JAHJSX010000173.1 GCA_018830205.1 archaeon
CGGAGAACCGATTGAAAGAAAAATACTCTACAAAACAAACCAGGGGACCGATGCACATCTTGAGAATGTCAAGAGTATTGCAGACATCAGGCCATACTCCTCTGTAATTATTAAGGGCACTGTCGCGAGAGCTCCAAGGACAATTGAAGGGGGCCACGTAATATTCCCGCTTTCAGATGGGCAAAAGACAATCGACTGCGCAGCTTACGAGCCGACCAGGGATTTTAGATGGACCGTGCGTGAGCTTTTGCCAGGAGACGAAATAGTGGTCTCTGGTGGCGTGAAATCCGGCACCATAAATCTTGAAAAAATAGAGGTGTTGAAGCTTGTTGATATCGAAAAGATTGAAAATCCTCTTTGCCCAACATGTGATGCCAGGATGGAGTCTGCTGGAAAGAGTCAAGGGTTTAGATGCAGGAAATGCAGGACAAAAGCAGAAGAAAAAGTGAAAACAAAAGTCAAAAGAAAACTTGAAAATAAAATATACCAGGTCCCGCCATGTGCAATGAGGCACCTTGGCAAACCGCTTGTGAGATTTTAAGACCTGGATTTATTTACCAGACTTTCAACGGTTTCCAGAAAATCTGTCCTGTAAAATGGCTTTTTAATGTGGGCATCAGCGCCGCAGGAATAGCTCTTTTCTACAGAGTCATCGCTTGAGCGAACAGTAAACATCGCAAGTGGAATATCTTGAGTTTCTTCGCTCTCTTTGAGTTCCCTGCATGTTTTCCAGCCATCATCACCACTTGGCATCATAATGTCAAGCAGGATTACGTCTGGTCTTTTCTCTTTAAGTTTCTCAAAGCACTCTTTGCTGTTTTTTGCCATCGTGACCTCGTGGCCGGCGCCCTCAAGCATCATTTTCGCAAGAAACAATATATCTGGCTCGTCGTCTACTATCAAAACTCTCGTCATTATAATAGCCCCTTTCCTTAAATTACATCGAAAATTAACAAGGTAAAATAAAACCTGCTTCCTTCCCCTGGCTTGCTCTCAACACCGATGGTCCCGCCTTGCGCTTCAACCATTTCTTTTACCACGGCCAGGCCCATGCCCGTGCCACCGTAAGACCTGCTTGTAGATGAATCTGCCTGGTAAAATCTGTCGAAAATCTTGGGAAGCTTGTCTTTTGGAATTCCTATGCCTGTATCGGTTACACTTGTCTCGACAAATTCTCCATTTTTTCTGGCCTCGATTGAAATTTTACCGCCCTTTTTGTTGAATTTTATTGCATTGCTGATTAGATTTCGAAGTATATGGTCCAGCTGTTTTTCATTGGCCTTGACCTCTGGAAGGCCGCTCTGGAGCTTGACGTCCATGTCTATCCCCTGCTGTTTGGCAATGGGGGCAAACTCAGAGGTGATATTATCAACGATTTTTTTCATTTCCGTCCTTTTTAAATCACGTCCCTTCCTTCCTCTCTCGATTTGCGCGGCCTCGATAAGGTCGCCCACGATTGCATTCTGGCGCATCATTGCTTCTGCGGCCGTGTCCAAAAGCTCGTTTCTATCTTTGGTGTTTTCCTCTGTCCTTGCCAGCTCCAGAGAACTCATAACTATTGTCAGCGGGGTGCGCAGCTCGTGGGACACGTTTGCAATAAGGTTGCTTTTGAGTTCGTCTATGGATTTGAGTTCGTTGTAAGCCCTCTTCAACGCATCCTCCGCGCGCTTTCGGTCAGTGATGTCCTGAACTGCTCCAAAAATGTGAGTAGTCCGTTTCTCTTTTTCATCCCACTCTGGCTTGGCATAATCCATCATCCAGCGCACATCACCGTTCTTGTTCATGATGCGGTATTCCACGGTTTTAGACTTGCCTTCTATAAGGTCTTTTTCCTGGCTCAATGGTATTGGCATATCTTCAGGATAAATCAGGCTTTCCCAACCTCCTCTTGCAACTATCTCCTTTATTGTAAAACCTGTTATTTTAGTCAAGGCACCAGCAACCCAGTCAAGCGCAATTTTACCCATTGGCCCTACACTGTAAGCATAAGAATAGTCTGAGGTACGCTCGGCAACAACTCGATGGCGTTCTTCGCTCATTTCTAACGCCTTAAGTGCTATCTTTTGGTGGGTGATGTCCTGGGTTAGTTCAACGAACTGGGTTATCTCGCCGTTTTTGTCCTTGATTGGTACAGAGGTCAGCTGGAAGTACCTTTCCTCCCCAGACACCGTGGTGGTAAAGGATTCTCCTCTTTCAACTTTTCCACTCTCTTTGGACTTGAAAGAAGCACATTCAATTTTTGGGTTCTTTAGGTCGTAGAGCTTGACACAAGAGCATCCCTTGATTTTTTCAAGGGGGCCAAACCATCTTTCCATGACATCGTTTGCCCAGATTACATTTACATCGGAATCCAAAAGAGTGAGCCCTGCGTCTATTCCACTGACAATTTTCTCAAGCTTTTGTTTTTCTGTCGCTATTTCCTCCTCCGCCGTCTTGTGTTCTGTAATGTCTCTTGAAATTGTCTTTGTTCCAACGAGTTTTCCATCGTCGTCAAAATCACTAATGACATTCAGGCTGGCAATGAACGTGGAGCCGTCTTTTCGTACGTACTCACGTTCCAGGTTTATCTGAGTTTTTTCTCGGTTCAGCTTTGGAAAAGTTTCTTCAAAATCCAGAATGGAATCTTCTGTAAAGAAGCCAGTAAGGTGCCTCCCGATAACCTCCTCTTTCTCGTAGCCAGCAGCCTTCACCCAGGTCTCGTTGCAGTCGACTATTACTCCGTTTTTGTCAAGCGAGTGGTACATGTCCGGTGCGCTGTCGTAGAGGTTGCGGTATTTTTCTTCTGAATTCTGAATCGCTTTCTCCGCCTTCTTGCGCTCGGTGATATCCTGAAAAAGAGCCATGAAATACTGTGAGGTGCCATCCTCGTCGCGAATTATGGAAGGACTGATATTCAAATATACTACATACCCTTCCTTGTGAAGATATCTCTTCTCAAAGGAGGCATAATCAGCCACACCAGCAATCATTTTTTTCAGGTAATCCATGCCTATTTGTATGTCATCTGGATGGGTAATGTCCGAGAATGTCTTTGACAGCAATTCCATCTCCGAATAGCCAATCATCCTGCAAAGCCGCTGATTTACCCTCAAGAACCTCCCGTTAAGGTCAACCATGGCAGCTCCCACCGCCGCATTCTCAAATGCACCGCGGAAACGGGCCTCGCTTTCCCGAAGGACGGCCTCCACCTTCTTGCGTAAAATCCTTCCCCCCATCTGGGTAACTATGGTCTCGAGGGCAGTCCGGGTTGAATCCGGAACCTCGTCAAGAGTATGTGACGCAATATTTAAGCAGGCGATTACATTGCCATTGTGGACCAGGGGGATGATTGCGATTGCGCGCAGGCGTTCACTGCGGCGAGTCTTATCGAGGGGCACCCCCATTTTTTGGTGATGGGTGTAGATTGGTTTGCCAGACATGACCAGGCGCGTACTGGGTGAATCCGCATCGTAGTGCGACGCGCTTTTCACGAACTTGGGGGACAGCCCTTTATGATATACCAAATCCATACCCCCGGTGGCCTCGTCCACGAGATA
>JAHJSX010000174.1 GCA_018830205.1 archaeon
GCTGAATTCAACTCTAAAGAGCCTCGCCATGAAACTCCAGGTGAGCACTTCAAGCCTGGAGATGATAAAGAAGAACAAGGACGATGGACTCGTAGACAGTACAACTTACAACAATCTGAGAACAAAATACGAGGATGAGATAAAACGATTAACCGATAGGATTGCAGAGATAGAAAGCGAACTCGGTACAAGAGAAAACATCGTCAATGAATATGGCAGGCTTGAAAAGGTCTACGAGGAGCACACCAAGAAAACCGCGTCCTTTGAGGAAGAGATTGTAGAAAAGGAGATGGAACTGAATTTCATGGGTTCCAGCAAATTCTATATCGTATCCAACATAAAGGACCATATTGCCGGGATTCTAACAGATATTGAGGGCATCGAAGAGGTGATTTCCCAGTCCGGCGTTACCTACCCGGATGCGTCGTACATTGAAGACCGAAACGAGGAAATCAATCGAGAAAACGAAAATCTCATTGAGATGAAATCCAAGGTGGGCAATTTTGAAACACTTTTGAAATCACTTGCAAAGGAGCTAAAGGAAGACGAGCTAGACAAAGAGACACACGACCTCTTAAAAACGGAATATAGCAGGGAGAAAAACAAGTCAGTAGCACGCATGGGAAGGAGTGAAGGAAGGCTAAGGATGCTAAAGACAGAGATGAAAGCCTACGAAAAACTTGAAGAAGCCCTGGTTTCATGCAAGGATTACATTGATATGGCAGTTGACTCTTTCAAGAAAATCTGGCTGGAAGACAAAATAAATGCCATGAATGCTGAAATACATAAAAAATCCGAGGAAATAACGGCGCTTGAGAAAGGTATGAGTGTTAAGCTGACAGAGATGGAGAAAGAAATCGAAAAGCTGCTTGCAGGCCTGGCCTAGATATCCATAAAATTCTTTTTTATTCCCCAAATCCACATTAATCAGGGACTGATGACATCCTCAGCTTTATATAGATAATCGGCCCTTTAAATTTACAGTTGCACAACCAGGGGTGTCTAAAGAGCATGTTGGAAGCTGATGAAATAGTAGGAGCGGAAGTACAGCTCGTTGTTTTCAGACTGGCAAGTGAAGAGTACTGTGTTGACATACAGCAGGTAAGAGAGATAATCAAGGTCCAGGACATTACTAAAGTTCCAAAGGCACCGAAATTTATAGAAGGAGTCATAAACCTGAGGGGACAGATTACCCCTATACTTGACCTAAGGAGGCGTCTGGACCTTCCGGAAACAGAGTGGGGAGAAGATACAAGAATCATCGTAACAGAACTTGAAAAAAACATAGTAGGGATGATAGTTGACGCGGTAATGGAAGTAAACCGGCTTCCGGAGAAGGACATTGACCCCACTCCAACAATCTCTACAGAAGTCGGATCAGAATTCATCAAAGGAGTTGGAAAGCTTGGCGACCGGCTTTTGATTTTGCTTGATTTGCAGAAGGTATTATCTAAAAATGAGGAGAAGGAACTTGAAAAAATATGAGAGGTATGTCAAATGGCTAAATTTTTGATTGTCGATGATGCCGCTTTCATGCGGAACATGCTAAAGGATATTCTGGTGAAAGAGGGCCACGAAATCATAGGCGAAGCAGGAAGCGGGGACGAGGCGCTCTTGAAATACGAACAGCTAAGACCTGACGTAGTCACAATGGACATAGTAATGCCGGGGATGGACGGTCTGGAAGCTGTAAAAGGCATAATGAAAATTGACCCGAATGCAAGAATAATCATGTGCAGCGCGCTTGGTCAGCAGCAGATGGTCATAGATGCATTGCAGTCAGGGGCCAAAGAATATATTGTAAAGCCCTTTCAGCCGCTGATAATAGTCGAGACGCTCAAGAAGGTCTTAAGGTGAAGAACATAGGGGTCCTCATTGTTGATGACTCTGTTCTGATGAGGCGAATTCTTTCTGACATAATCTCGTCTGCAGGTGGAATGGAGGTCGTAGGAACAGCCAGGAACGGTATTGAGGGTGTAAGAAAGACTGCTGAGTTAAATCCCGATGTGGTGCTCATGGACATCGAGATGCCCGAGATGGATGGACTTACGGCCCTCACCCAGATTATGGAAGAGACCCCGACTCCGGTTGTAATGGTAAGTGCACTTGACGCAAAAGATGCAGATATCGTTTTGCAGTCGCTCGATAAGGGTGCTGTTGATTTCGTTTCCAAGCCGCAGGGGAGGAGCATCACGGTCTTTGATAATGAGGACAGCAAACGGCTTATTGAGGTTGTAAAAAGCGCTGCTTTTGCCAATATATCTCCCTCAAAGCCAGTTAAAAGGGTCAAAGAGGAGCTTGAAATCAAAGAAGAATCAACACCCCCCCTGATTGTTATAGGGGCGTCAACCGGGGGGCCAAAGACAATAAAGGACCTTCTTTCCAATCTTCCGGACAATATTCATGCATATATTCTAATCGTTCAACATATGCCCCCTGGTTTTACAAAGTCATTTGCAGATAGACTTGGCCCTTTGACTGGATTCCATGTAGTTGAAGCAAAAGACAGGGAGCCGCTGGCCATTGGTAAAGTGATAGTTGCACAGGGGGACAACCATATGGTCATTGAAAAGTTAGGGCTAAAAAGTTATACTGTAAGGCTTGACAAGGGACCCAAGGTTAATGCCGTGAGGCCTTCTGTTGACGTCACAATGGAATCAGCAGCAGAGGTATTCGGTTCAAATATTATTGCTATTCTTTTAACAGGGATGGGCAGCGACGGCGCAATAGGGATGTCCAAAATAAAGAAAAAGGGCGGAAAGACCATAGCAGAGGACAAGTCTTCGTGCGTCATCAACGGCATGCCGAAGGCGGCCATAAGCCTTGGTGCTGCTGACTACGTAACCCCACTTCATGAGATACCTCTTCAAATAATGAATCTAATGACGTGAATCCATGACACTTGAGCAATATTTGGAAATGTTCCTGACCGAGAGCAGGGAACACCTGGAAAGCCTCAATGACTCACTTTTGAAGCTTGAGAAGGATACAGACGACAAAGCAGCCCTTGACGACATATTTCGTTCTATGCATACGATAAAGGGCATGGCCGGAACCATGGGATTCGAGAAGATAAGCACAGTATCCCACAAGGCCGAAGACCTCATGGACAAAGTTCGAAAAGGAAAAACCGATGCAGATTCGGAGCTTTTAGACCTGCTATTTCGGAGCTTTGACGCCCTTGAAGGGCTTCTTGACATGGTGGAAAGCGAGGGCAACGAGAACATTGATGTATCTTCCATAATTGAAGAGCTTTCAAGTTATGAAGGCGGCGGGCCAGCTAAAGAAGAGGCATCAAAGCCAGAGAAGAAAAAGCCCGTGAAAGCACCAGAGAAAGGCTCCTGGGTGCACGTGACTTTGGACAAGAGCTGCCAGCTGCCGTCTGTGAGGGCTTTCGTAATTTTAAGGACATTGAGGGAGGAGATAGGAAACATAATAGACACAGAGCCAAGTGAAGAAGAGATACAAAAGGGGAATTTTGGAAGCGACTTCAGGGTGCTTGTGCAAACAGACGAGAAGGAGTCTAAAATAAAAGAATGTGTTCTAGAAACCCCTGAGGTATCACATGTAGAAATACAGCCGCTCGATGAGGAGGCGGAAGAAACCGCCAAAAAACCTGAAGGAAAAAAGCGCCAAGAAACAACCAGCCTTCAAAGTATAAGAGTAAACATCGACCGCCTGGACTCTGTCGTGAATCTCGTGGGCGAGCTCATAATAAACAAGGCCAGGCTTGAGGAGATATCCAAAACCCATCAAATCCCGGAGTTTGCAGATACCATAGCACTGAATCAAAGGCTAATGGGGGAACTCCAGTACGAAATAATGCAGATGCGGATGGTACCCATTGAACAAATCTTCAAAAGGTTTCCAAGGACCATCAGGGACCTCTCCAAGGAGCAGGGCAAGGTTGTGA
>JAHJSX010000197.1 GCA_018830205.1 archaeon
CAATTTTTTCCATATTTCCCATAATCGCAACGCACGCGATTAACGCGCCGATGGAATACGTTGCCGTGTCCCCCGGGAAAATACGCGCAGGATGCCAGTTGTATCTTAAAAAGGCAAGAAGCGAGAATACCATGCAAAGTGCGAACACCGCAACCCAGCCAAACCCGGCCTGCCATGCAAAAAATCCAAGCACGCTCAGGATAATTACTCCCATGCCCGCTTCAAGGCCGTTGTACCCAGCAAGCATATTATATCCGTTGGCAGCGCCGGCAATGCCTAGAGGTATTATTAAAAGCGGGTATAAAATGCCAAAGTCAACACCCCCGAAAACCGGGACGTTCATAATGGATTCACCGGCATTTACTGCCATCATTGGAAGTGCTACAGGGAGGGTTAGAAGCGGTTTTTCCCACTGGGCGAGCCCTATTTTCCATCCCAGAAGGTCGTCAAGCATTCCCACTATTGTAATGCCAAGTATCGTGGATACCGCAGCCAGTATCAATATCAGATTTGTAGTGTTATTGAAGTAAAAAGTATTAAGGCCAATATAGGTCAAAACCCCTGCCATGAAACCCGCAACTATCGCAATACCTCCAAACTCAGCAACTTCAGGATGCTCAAATTTGTTCTGGTCGCGCCCCACAAGACCCGTCTTTATTGTGGCCCTTATCCAGTATGGCATCAGGAGATACGTGGTCAGAAAGCTGACTGCAAGGCATGTCAAAAGCAGGTAATCCATGACTCTACTAAAAATCTGCCGATATATAAACCTTAGACACGGCCTTTTCTTTTAGAAAAAGAAAACCCTTGGGAAAAGAAAATTCAGTTCGCACGAGCGAACTGTTTAAGGGTCAAGACATGAAAAATCATTCAATCAAGCTAAAAGTCAACGCTTGATTTTTCGTGGATTGAAAAGCCGAGGGCAGGAGTTTGGCGATTAGTTCGACTCCGCGGTCATTTTTTTGTGGAGATTGGGGAGACTAAAGTAGGAGGGCGAGGGGTTGGACGAAGGGAAAAAAGTTATCCCCTGTAAAAGTGTAACATTGCGTTTCGGTTCAGATAACAGAGTTACTGGTTCAGGGGGCTATAATAACTACTTCTCTTCCTATGAGATTGGGTCTGGAGGTAAGTTTTCCCTGGGGATTATTGGCTCTACGGAGATGTATTGTGAAGGGGCAATGGATCAGGAATATCCGTACTTCAAGGCACTTGAAAATGTCTCGACTATTGCTATCGACAAAAACAGCCTTAAATTGTTCTATAATGGCGGCTAAGAGGTTCTCAACTTTGAATTAATCGAGAGCTAATATTGAAAGAAATAAAAAAGTTGTTGGGATTTTATCTATAAAATCCCCTATCGTAGTCCCGGTAAAAATTGAAGAGTGCCCACGCCGAGCATAGGGCGGTTAGTTCGACGCCCCATACTAAAAATCTTCTGGGGAGTCTAAAGTGGAGGGCTGAAGCCCCTCATCTTTACATTGGAAATTACAAAAATAATTTATAAAGTTATAAATTTATAAAAATATAACATGGCGACAACAATAGGTGTATCAAAAGAAATCAGGAACGCACTGATGTCCTTAAAATTTGAGGAAGGTTACAGAAATCTTGACCAGCTTATCTCTGACCTGGTTGCCGAACACAAGAAGCGCAAGCTCTTAGCAGCGAGCGCCCTGTTCCGGGAAAAAATGGAGAAGACGGGGCTGTCTCTTGAAGACCTCTAAGCCCTCGGTAGTTATTGACACCAACATAGTCTTCTCTGCGCTCTACGATTTAAGGTCAAAGGCCGGAAGGCTTCTGTTTTTTGCAATTGAAGACAGAATAGAGTTAATTGCCTCTAGATATATCAAGGAGGAACTGGAGCGCAATCTGAAAGACAAGCTTGGATATACTGATGAAGAGTTCAAGGAGACCGTCAAGGCGCTTCCTATCAGGTGGAT
Organism: archaeon; assembly: GCA_018830205.1. Taxonomy (GTDB): domain Archaea; phylum Hydrothermarchaeota; class Hydrothermarchaeia; order Hydrothermarchaeales; family Hydrothermarchaeaceae; genus JAHJSX01. Next base: position 1,941 of record JAHJSX010000197.1, read on the forward strand.
AGAAGACGAGCGCTACTTGAAAGAAATGGACAAAGCGGCAAAATTGATAGCACACAAAAGAGACGTTCCTATTTTGGCACTTGCCCTGTCCATGAAATGCGGAGTTGTAAGCGGCGATGAACACTTTCTAAAAGTGGAATATAAAGGCCTTAAGTTATGGAAGTTAACGGAGCTTATAGCGTCTTTAGAAGAAATTTAAAAGTTGCGGACCAGAGAGTTCAAATCCCATATAAAAATTACCATTTTAGTCCCGGTAAAAAGTGAAAAGTGCCCACGCCGGGATTCGAACCCGGGTCCGAGGCTCCGCAAGCCCCTATGCTATCCAAGCTATACCACATGGGCTTTTTTTACAGGTTTTTCAACACCTCAAGATCCTGAAGGCTTTCAACGCAGGTAAAGTCAAGTTTCAGGGGCGTAATTGATATGCGCCTGTGAACCCTTACTGTGTGGACGTCCGTTCCCACTTCTGCGTCTTTTATTGGGTCACCTGCTATCCAGTAGTACTTCCGGCCTCGTGGGTCGTGCCTCTCCTCAACACTTGTCGTGTACATCCTCCTTGCAAGGCGCGTTATCTCGATTTCGTTGTCTTTTACCTCCGTGGGGGCATTCACGTTAAGGAGGTCAACGCCTTCGGGAAGGCCATTTTTTAGCACGTGCTTTGCGAGCTTTTTTAGCACATTTTGGGCGGCCTTGAAGTCAACTTTGTAGTTCATCTCCACGAATTTTATGGCCTCGGTCGAGTGGAGGGAAATCGCAATTGAGGGTATGCCCTGGCTTGCGCCCTCAAGCGCTGCGCCGACCGTTCCTGACGTTGTAATCTCGCTTGACATGTTCTCACCCACGTTTATGCCCGAGATTATAAGGTCCGGGGGCTTTTCAAGGATTCCATAAACACCGGCAATTACCGCATCCACAGGCGTCCCATTTATCGAGTAGGCAGGCACGCCTGATATATCGCCTTTTGAGATGCTTACGGGTGA
>JAHJSX010000175.1 GCA_018830205.1 archaeon
CCTCGCCTTCTATCGATACGTTCTCAAGCGCTGGAAGCGCCCTTGACCTGACAATGCCGCCGAGGTTCCCATTCAAAGTCCCTGCCTCCCTTGCAATCTTTTCAAGCGTGCCCGCAAGTATCCCGAGGTTTAAAATGAACTCCGCGTGCCTGTCTCGCTGGATGACCTGGTTTGTGACAGACGCTGTCCCGAGCCCGAGTTCCTTCATCACAATTCTCTGAATCCTAGGGCCCTTTTTGCCAAACGCTGCCTGTGTCCCCACGGCCCCGGTCATCTTGCCTACAAGGAGCCGCTTCTTGCATGAGGTGATTCTATCAATATTCCTCTGGATTTCTTCTTTAAATTGGGCAAGGCCAGGACCCTTAAGGAGTTTTTTTATGTTTTCCAAATCCTCAAGAATTATTTCCGCGGCATCCCTTAGCTGGAGTGCGAGTGCTGTGTCTGAGATGTCGTTGCTTGTGGCACCAAGATGAACGTACCCGCCGGCCTTTCCATCGCAAGCATCGGCGAGCGCCTGCACGATTGCCACGACGCCGTGCTTTGTTTTTTTCCTTGCCGCAGCAATCTTTGGAGGAGTGACATATTTCAAGGAGGCCTTTTTTGATATCTCCTTCGCGGCTCCTTTCGGGATGTTTCCCACCTCTGCATGGGCCCGAGCGAGCGCTGCCTCAACTTCAAGCATCTTAGCGAGCCTATTCCTGGGCCTGAAAATCTGGTGCATGTCGCTAGTATCTTTTTTTCGCATGCCTCACTCCTTCCTTGCTATCGTCAGATGCCCCGCTTCCCCTATCCTGTACCCGTCATCTGTTTTCCTCTCAAGAAGGAATCGATTGAGATAGTCCTCGTCAAGCTCCTGATAGGGTATATCAAACTCCTCAAAGAACATGTGCACCTCTTCTATTGTTTTGAGCAGATAATAAGTCTTGAGGCTCTTGCTTTCGACAATCTCAAGGCAAGAGCCTTTTATCGCAAAAAGTACCTCTTCTTTTCTTTTTGCCACGAACTCTGGTGCCTTCGGCTTAACCATACCTTTCAGCGGGATGTAGTCATTCTCGCCTGTGACATCGATGCTCAGGAAAACACCGCCCGGCTTCAAAATCCTGCAAACCTCGCGCATGGCCGCGTTTTTGTCATCCACGTGGTGCAGTACCCACGGGCAAAGGATGACGTCAAAAAAATCGTCTTCGAAAGATGTCTCCCTGATGGCTGCCTCTATGAAGTGCACGTTTTCAAGGCCGCTTTCTCCAAGTTTTGCGCTTGCAACTTTTAGTATCTCTTCATCGATGTCGATGCCGTAAACATCACCCGCGTGCGGGGCAATATTCAAGGCGGTCCTGCCCTCGCCGGTGCCCACCTCAAGCACCCTTGAATTGGCCCCAAACTCAACGTTTTTCAAAATGGCATCAAGCTCGATGCCCTCCGGGTCGTAGGCATCCATGATTTTGTCATACCTGTGGGGAAGTGAAACATCAGGTTTTGGCAAACTCCCACCTCTTGGTTATTTAACGCGGTAAAGGCCCTCTCCGGCGCATGGCATGCAGAGCGTTTTGCCGTCCTTTTTTATAGTAAGCGTCTCCTCCACGTTTTCGCTGCACAAGTCGCAGCGAGTCCTGTGGACGATGAAGCCCCTTCGCATAAGGAACTGCTCTGGCGTGGGGTCACGGATTTCATCGGAAATATCCACCTCAATTATCTCAAAGAGCCCTTCGTCGGAGAGCTGCATGAAGCGTTTTGAGAGCCCCTGCCTCCGTTCGTCTTTCCCGAACTTTGCACCCTTTAGCATGTCGTCTATTATCCCCTTTCCAACCTCCTCGAACTCCTCTGCAAGTTGTGGTGCAATCTTTATCCTTATCGCCCTGTCATCCTTCTTCCTGTAAAATGTCGCTCCGAGCTTTCCGTAGTTCTCGGGGATAATGTTCCCGGAGCCCACAGTGCAGCCCGTCGTAAACTGTATGCCGTCAATGAGGCATGCAGGGTTTTCTGTTATCACAATAAAATTCCTTGGGGATTTTTCTTCAACTCCAAAGTGCTTCATCGCTACAAGACCCATCCTCGCGCCAAAAAGAGAGATGGGGCAGGCGTCGCCGTGAAAGGCGACCAGCAACTTTTTAAATTCCGGGTCTTTGTAGTCCATTTTAATTTCCTCCAGGCGAGCTTATCTCACCGACCTGTCTCGGGAGGCTCGCGAAGTACGGCTGTTCAATCTTTCCAAGCCGCCATATTAAAGAATTTCCATAAATCAGGTCTGTTGCAAGGTCGTGGGCCACCTGGGGCTTTCCGGGAGAGAGCCCGGCGTCAGACAGCTCTTTCATCATCGGGATCCTGTTCAGGCATCGGCCCCTGTAGCGGGACTGTGAAATCTGCAGAAAGTCGTCGGTTATTGGATAGCGCACTGCCAGGTAATATCCCTCAAGCAGGGCCTCTTCATTTGAAAACCCATGCGTGAGCGTTTCGACCTCTTCTGCGGAGGCCACCTGCTGGAGCTTTTCAAGGAGCGTGAATCCCTTTTTGTAGTTTCTTCCCAGGTCGCGAGCGGTTTCAAATTCCGGCTTCAAAAGGAGCGCCTGCTCAAGCTCTTTGCCCTCCCTTATATTTTCTGCAAGCCTTGCCAGAAATACAGCAATTGACGAGTCGGCTGCTTTAAGGGCCTCCTCTTCGAGAAGCTTTTCGTCAATCGATTGGTAAAGGGGCCTTTCCTGCACCATGCTGGTCAAAAAGCTGGTTTTCACAAGCCTGTCAATAATCCTGTAGCTGCCTACCTTGTGGAGCGTCGGGGCATCGACCAGTATGATGTTGCCGGTCGGGACGCCGTCATCGACTATGTCAAAAAGATAGTATGCCTCGCCTTCGTCATAATACGGGCCGCCCACGTAAACGCTCTCACCCTCAAGGATATGGGGGTAGCCCGCGATAATCCCCTTTGCAACCGTATCGTTCACTTCATCTGTAAAAAACTTAAGTTCAACTTGTGTCGTATCCCTAACCTGACCTGCCAGAAGCTCGTCAGGGGTGGGAATCCCCGGGTTTGCAAGAGGAGCAGCATATACAGGGAAAATCATCAAGATGAGAAATATAGGAAGCGCCGAACCCGGCCGTTTCCTGAGCAGGCGCAAAAGGACGACAATTAAAAGGGCGGCAATTATAATCCCAATCTTTGTATTAATTGATTCTTCTCTTTGAAGTCTGCTCTCTGCTGTTTTTATCTCGCCCTCATAATCCCCCTCCAGGAGGACCCAACGCGCGTCAATCTGGCCCCGTATCTCCTGGCCGTTCACCACAGCGAGGTCAATCTCCCCGAGGATGCTCTCCTTTGTTATCTTTATGTGCAGTTTCTGCCTTATTATGTGGCCCGGCGGCAGGTCGTCCATAGGGCCTGTGAAGTTTTTCAGGTCATCCGTCATTTTTGAGTACACAGAATAGACCCCCTCGTAGGAATCCAAAAGCGCAAGGCAGCCTTCGTACGAGAACTGATCCGTTGTATCGCGCTTATCAATCAGGATTTTCAGGGGATATTCTTCATAGCTGACCCTGATGTCCACGCCGGGGCGAAGAAGCTCGTTTGTCACGAGTATGGAGTCGGCTATCTTCTCGGCCATCGTTTCGTAATCCGAAAGGAAGATTTCAAGCGCATCCAGCTCGTCAGGGTCAAGGGGTGAATACTGTGCGAAGTTGCGGACGTTCTGGGTATCGTACTTTGCAGCGAGGGGTATAACGCTAGGGTCCCCGGCTGCGTAGAACAGGGGGTCTGATTCGGTCGCGTTCTTGAAGGCCCTCGTGCCAAAGACACGCTTCATTGTGTCCCTCCTCGTAACGAACCGTCCCCCTCCGATGTCATACACAAGCGATGCCTGGGCTTCGCCTTTCTTTATGAAATCAACAATCCAGTAGGGCTTTTCACTGACATAAAACGGCCCATCGACCATCACTCCCTCGCCTGCCATTGCATACTGCAAACCTGCCTGGCGTACGGTGTCAAAATCCCCTGCAAAAACAGGGGGGCAGGATAAAATAAGCACTGCCAGGACTATGGGAAACACAATTTCTCGAATCGCTTTCACCTTGGACGCCGCCATTGGAAATACTATGGGCGGTAACCACTTAAATCTTTTCAAGCAGTCGATTGCAAACCTGCGCCGCAAATCACAAGATAAGGCATGATATTAGCGGCACTGAACTATGCACAAAAATACAACAAATGAAATCCCGGAGACCGGTCCGTGTTAGCAAGGGACGGCACGGCCGCGGTTATTATTGTTTCCACCAACCTTTTCGAGGACTATTTTTATGAGCTCGTCGTCAATGCAGCATCTTTTGAGGGCTTTTAAAGAAGTAGTCCTTGATACTGTGCACGTGTCAGTAGACATGTTCCCGATGGTCAATCCAATTGAGGTAGACCACCTTCTCTTTTTTATCAGGGGTAAATATGAGGCGGTATTTCTTTGCTATTCTTGTTGACTTCTTCCCGTGCAACTCACCGGAAAGCCAGCCGCCGACATGCAAGGGGTCTTCCCGCAACCGCTTAATCTTCTTATCGAGTTCCCCAAGAGCATGCTTGTTCTTTCTTATGGCTTTGAGGGACAAAAGAAAAGCATCTGTTCGCTTGACTGTCCAAGTCATGCTCACAGCTCGCTAAGCATATCTTCGACGGAAGTGACTTCTTTAACTCTCCCTTTTTCTATATCTTTGTCGCTTTTACGGAGGGCTTCCATTGTTTTTGGATTACTAAGGATTTCAACTGTGTCAATGAGTGCTTCAATATCTTCCCGGGTAACCATTTTCTCTTCCAATTTTTTCAACTCTTGATATACGTCGTCAACTGTAATCGAACCGGTCATATTCTTTTATTAGATTTATAACCAATATAAGCATTTTGAATATTTTTTAATCGTAAAAAGCCCCCAAGAGGCTAATTTTACCCCTACTTGGACCAACGAAAGATTTTTTTTCACCGGTAAAAATACTATTAAATAGCAGTGCGGAGACCTGGACCGCCTAATTCACGAGGTAAGGGCCGGGAAATGAAGACCGTCCTCGACACCAACGTAATAATATCTGCCTTCCTGTGGGAGGGGAAGCCAGATGAAGTGATGAAGCAAGTAGAGGCCGGGAAAGTAGAGATGTATCTTTCTGCTGCAATACTGGAGGAGATAGAAAGAGTCCTGGAGAAGGAGAGGTTGAAGAGTTCAATCGCACTCTCAGGGCAGAGTATCAAGATAGTCATGAACAAGATCTACTTTTTGGCCAACATAGTCAACCCCTCAGTCAAAATATCAAGGGTCAAGAAAGACCCCGATGACGATAAATTTTTGGAGTGTGCCGTAGAGTGCAAAGCGGATTGCATCGTGAGCGGTGACAGGCACCTCCTCGACCTTGGGGAGTTTAGAGGCATAAAGATTGTGACCGCAGCCGTATAGTAGGAAAGAACCCGCCCGCATATTGATATATACCGTCCAATGAAGGAGAGCATCGCTCTGAGAGGCGCTGCGGCCGCTATAATCAATTGCAAACCTGCGCCGCAAATCACAAGATAAGGCACGATATTAGCGGCACTGAACTGTGCACGAAAATTCAAGAGGTAAGCAATAGGTTTAAAAATTGAGAGGTTGTAGAGCAAAACGGTGATTAATTGGAGAGAGTCTACATTGATACATGCGCGTGGTGCAGACCTTTCGATAAGCCAACGCCCAGAACTACAAAAGAAACCGATGCGCTGCATAGAATACTTTCACTGGCAGATGAAGGAAAAATAGAAATCATCGGCTCGGGTGTTGTTCTATTCGAGGTATCGATGATTGACGTCGCTGAAAAGAGAGACGCGATTTCTGCGCTTATCCGCAAATCAGCTAACATGTTCGCTGAAGTTACAGAAGAGGCAGAGAGGTTGGCAGTAGATCTCACGAATAAATGCAAATTAGACAGCGTGGACTCTGCTCACATCGCAACTGCGGTCAGGGGCAATGCGGGCGTATTTTTAACCACCGATGACGAAATATTAGACAAAAAAGACTGCATATCCAAATTTGGAATAGTTGTTAAGAATCCTGCAGATTATATTAAAGTGGTGCAAGATGAACAGCGCTGTATCTGCGGAAGTTGTTATGAGAAAGGCCCTGAATATTTTAAAAAGTGAGTTGAGCAGGGAAGAGTACCTTACCTATCTTGAAGCGATTACTCCAAGAATAGGCGATGCCACCAAAGAACTCAAAGATGTGACCAAAGCTCTTGACCTGAAAACTGTTATAGAAGACGCAAGAAAATTTCAGGCAACGTCTTGAGAGACCGTTTTTTTATTTTTGATAATTGCAAACTTGCACGGGTTTAAACTTTCTAGAAAATAACCCGATAAAAGTGACTTTTGTTTAAAAAATATTCAGCAAAAACCGTTGATTTGCATCCAAATAATCTGATTGCATAGTATAGTATAAATTATGGAGATTGTATCCGAGCAGTTCCGGTATATACCTGTATATAAAATATTTCCCAATTATATATGTACATCTTTTTAGAAAAATAAGAGGGCTATAAGGCCAGCATAGATGACATGCGTTGTGGTAATAGGAGGTATTGGGAAAATGGGAACATCAGGAGAGGTTGGGAATAGAAAAATAGTATTCGTGATTTTGGGATTTTTGGTTTCGCTGGCTTTTTGCGGGACCGTATGGGCGGTGTCTGTGCAGGCAGAAGATGATTTTTACGAAGTGTTCATGGACACCGAATTACACGGCATTGTGTATGAGATAACGGGCAATGTCGAGACGATTACAGATTACAATCATGAGGTCACAATCGTAAGGGAGGGGGAAACCATAACGATAAACGGAATCGTGTACAGTGCACAGGAGGATGAGCGCGAGTTCGAGAGGTTGAACGATAGATTTGAGCGTTTGAAACGACGCGCTTCCCAGCCGCAGAGTACGGGCACACTCTACAGTGCTCCCGAGTATTACGAAGCCGATAGTTCTGCAGTGACAGGTAACTCTTGGCTTATGTATGCTCAGAACCCTCAGCGTACAAATCATTATGGTGACGGTTATGCGGTGATAGATTGGCAGGGAGATGGGTCAAACCTCATATGGTCCATGCAGGCAGAAGCAACCGATGAGTGGAGCATGCCGGTAATACATGACAATTTGTACCTGTGGCATGGCCCTTACTGGCAAGAGGAACCGGGCGACCCTCTGGGTAAATTCGGGGCTTATGACCTGCATACTGGCGACCCGATATGGACGATAAGCAACGACAACGATACGGTCGGATGTCCCGAAAACATGAGGCTTGAATACCTC
>JAHJSX010000176.1 GCA_018830205.1 archaeon
AACGTCATTTATGAATCTCTCAATCTCTCTTTTGAGAATGTCGTTTACAATCTTTCCATCGGCCCTGCCCTTTGTTTCTCCCATGACCGGGCCCATCAAAGGCCCTATTGATGCAAGCCCCTTATCCTTGACAAAATCCCCCCTTTCTATTATTATTTTTTGTACAATCTCTGTGTTTTCCTTTTCGCCAAACGCCTCAAATTTTTTCTCTGTTATCTCTTCAACGGTCTTCTGCGGGTTTTTGGCAAGCTCCCTTATTACATCTGGAATCGCCTCTTTTGATATTTTTCCATTCCCTGCGGCACTTAAAATTTCAAGGAGTTTGTCCTGCGCAATGTTCTCGACAGGTATGCCCTCCCTCCTTTGTTCTGTGAGGGTGCCAAGAAGCGTATTCGCGATAACTGTGGGGGCGGCGCGCGTCTCGCTCAAAGCCCCTTCGAAAAACGCGGGCCACATCGAGTTCGCCATCTGTGTTGCCATCTCAACGCTTAGCTTGTATTCCTTGACGTATCTCGCTATCCTGTCCTCGTAGGACTCTGGCAGATTTGCCCTGACTTTCTCAAGAAGCTCATCAGAAATAACGATTGGAGGAATGTCTGTCTCCGGGTACATCCTCGCGGCCCCTGGCAGCGGGCGCATGTATCTCGTCGTGCCGTCAGGGTTTGCCATGCGCGTCTCCTCCGGCACGCCTTTGAAGGCCTCCTTCGCCCTATCAAAAACAGCAACGAGCGCTTTTTTCGCTGTCTCAACTTTTTCTGCAACAAGAACAAAGGCATCGTCTTTTGCAAGTTTCAGCAACTTTTTTACTTCCGCAACTTCTTTTTCTGTTATCCCGTATGCCGGAAGCTCATCGGTATGGAATATGCCCCTTACCCCTGCCTGGACTCTCGCATAGCCTGCGAACTCTGGTCCGAGCTTCTTTAGCAAAAGCCCATCGAAACCCTCAAGTTTTAGGGCCATTACCTCTTTTCCTTTTTTCACCTGTCCCGCTATCACCTTGGAATCCGTTTTCTTAAATATGTCAGTAACATCGACTGCCTCGAATTCTATTTTCGGATTTCTCTTTTTGAGCTCCCTCTTCACCCCAATTAACATCCTCTGGCGCTCGGCCTCTGCTTCAATCATATCAGGTATCTGGTTTAAGTCCTGCACGCCTTTAATCTCAATCCTCGCACCATCCTCAACCGAGACGTTGATGTCCTGGCGGATTGTCCCGATGCCCCGCTTGACATTGAACTCACGCAAGAGACGCCCCATCTTAAGTGCCGCGTCACGCGCCTGTTTTGGGGTTTTTATATCAGGGGTTGTGGTTATCTCAACAAGAGGGATGCCAAGACGGTCAAGCCTATACACTGTCTCCTTCCCGCCCTCAGAAATCTTCCTTGCAGCCTCCTCCTCAAAGCATATGGTGGGCACGCCAATCGTTGTCCCATCGATTTCCATCTGCCCGTCAAACGCAACGACCGCCGTCCTCTGGAAGCCCGATGTATTGGAGCCGTCGATTACGAGCTTGCGCATAAAATGGACCTCTTCAACGGGCTGTGCACCAAGCTTCATTGCAACACCCAGCGCAATCTCGAGGGCATCAGAATTTGGCAGGTGCGGGGGCTCGTCGTCGTGCTCCACAATGCATGTCGTGTCGCTGTAGGCCTGATACCGGTAGGTCTTCCCCTTTAAAAATTCCTGGAGTGCGGCCCGGTCAATCTCGCCGAGCTCGCTCTGGGTGGGCCGCAGGCCCCTTACAAACTCGATGTCAGGCTCGTCCTCCCTTAGCTCGGAAGGGCAGTCACAAAACAATTTTTTTGTGGCAAGCTGCTGGTGGATTTCAAAACCAATTTTCATCTGCGTACCTCAAAACTCGGTCCTGTCCCCTATCTCCCCCGCGATGTTTGTCTGCATCAATTCTTTTATTTCTTCCATATCGCTCGTGCTGCCAAGCACGTGCATTAGCTTGACGTAGGCCGTTTCCGGCAGCATGTCCGCGCCTGAAATGACTCCTCTTGAAATTAGCTCCCTGCCTGTCGAGTAGACCTTCATGTCAACGCGGCCGTAGAGTGTCTGCGTGGTCATGACAATCGGCACTCCTTTTTTCTTTGCGTTTTCAACCGATTTCAATAAGTCCTCAGGGACATGACCGAGGCCAGTTCCCTCGATTACGATGCCCTTATAATTATCTACGTAATAATCCAAAACCGTGCTTTTTATCCCGGGGTAAATCTTTACGAGGGCCATGTTTTCTTCAAGCCTTTCATCGACTGTGACTTTCCCTTTTCCTCTTTTTTTATAATCCTCATCAAAGATTATCACGTCTTGCACAGTCCCGATTGGCTTCGCGTTCACGCTCTTGAACGCGTCGCGCCTTGATGAGTGAAGCTTCCTCACCTTGGTGCCCCTGTGAATCGAGCAGAAATCGTCGCTCGATGAGCCATGCATGAGTGCAACAACCTCGCCAATGTCGGATGTTGCCACCTTCACTGCGGAAACGAGGTTGAGGGATGAATCTGAAGAGGGCCTGTCAGACGAGCGCTGGGAGCCCACGAGCACCACTGGCTTTTCTAGGTTTTGGAGCATGAAACTGAGTGCTGCGGAAGTGTATCCAAGCGTGTCAGTGCCGTGCGCGACAACCACGCCGCTTGCGCCTTGGTTCAACTCCTCGGCAACCGCTTTTGCGATGTCCTTCCAGTAGGCGGGCGTCATGTTCTCGCTTAAGATGTTGAACAGAAGCTTTGTCTTGATGTTTGCAATCTCGCTTAGCTCGGGGACTGCGTTTGTAAGCTCTGACGTCGTAAAAGATGGGTGGACGGCACCCGTCTTGTAATCAATCTTTGATGCAATCGTGCCTCCCGTGCCGATGATTGTGACGTCCGGTAGGTCTTTGGATTTTACCTCTTTCTCTTTTGCTTTTTTCGCGGGCGCGGCCTTTTCAATCCTTGTGACCTTTATGCTCTTTACGCCTATGCCGATGTTGTAGCCAGTATCGAGTTTTATCACGATGTGGTTCTCATCGCCGAGCTCGCTTCTTGGCATGAGGACTCCCTCAAAGGCCCTCTCTCCTTTTGTGACCTTTATCCTGTCCCCAACATCCACCCCCTTTAGAGCCTCCAGGGCCTTCCCTTTGTACATGCTACCCTCCGCCAAGCCTTTTTGCCCTTCGCGTGAGATTTGATTTTGAATTTTTGACTTTCGCTGCCCTGCTTCTAATTTCCTTTTCTTTTTGTGATAAAGCCCTTGCTTTCGCAGCAATGTTCTTCTTTGTCTGGGCCGGGGCTGGACCGCCCGGCGAATTTTTTGAGTTCACTGCGGACTGGGGGGAAAGGGTCTCCTTTATTTTGGCATCGGAAATTCCCTTTGGCCACCCATTTATTTTGCTCAAGAACTTCGAGTCGATTTCCGACGATGTTTTGTTCTCTTTTATGGCCTGCTTTACGGCTGCCCCGACGAGCTGGTGCGCATCGCGGAACGGCATTCCCTTCTCCTTTACCAGGAGGTCTGCAAGCTCTGTCGCCGTGATGAAGCCCTCGCTGCACGCCTCTTCCATTCTTTTCTTGTCCACTTTCATCGTCTTTACTATTTTTTCAAGAAGTGAAAGCGACTGCTTTGTAATCTCAAGCGAATCATGAAGCAGCGGCGAGAGTTCCTGGAAGTCCCGGTTGTATGAGTTTGGAAGGCCCCTTACCATTGAAAGGCCTACTGATAGCTTACCATATGCAAGCGCCGACCTCGCCCTCATTATCTCTAAGACATCAGGGTTTTTCTTCTGGGGCATGATGCTTGACGTCGATGCAAACTCATCAGCAATCTCAATAAAGCCAAACTCGGTTGTTGACCATAAAATCAGCTCAGATGCAAGCCTGCTCACGTTTGCCTCGGTGATTGCAAGGACTGAGAGCGTCTCGGTGATGAAATCCCTTGAACTTACAGCGTCCATTGAATTTTCCATCGCGCCGTCAAACCCAAGGAGCGCGGCCGTCTTCTTCGTGTCAATCGGGAAACTCGTTCCCGCAAAAGCGCAGGCCCCAAGTGGACTTAGGTTAACGCGCGCGTATGCACCGGAGAGCCTTTCCAAATCCCTCATAAAAGCCTCAACATAAGAAAGAAGATGGTGTGCGAGCGTTGTCGGCTGGGCCCTCTGCATATGAGTATAACCAGGCATGATTGTGTCTGTGTGTTTCTTGGAAAGCGAAAGCAAGGTTTTCTCAAGTGCTATTAGCGCCCCAGAAACCTCAATTATCTCATCCCTCGCCCACATCCTCAAATCGAGCGCGACCTGGTCGTTCCTGCTCCTTGCAGTATGTAGCTTGCCGCCAACGCTGCCGATGCTTTTTGTGAGCTTGTCCTCGATGGCCATGTGAATGTCTTCACTCTGCGGCCCAGCACGGATACTGTCAACATTTTCGTAAATTTTCAAAAGCCCCTTTAGGATTTTCCCGGCCTCTGTCTTCGTGATAATCTTGCTCTCATAGAGCATGATGGCGTGGGCCATGTCCCCCAGAACGTCGTAACTCGCGATGTTCTTGTCAAAATCGAGCGACGATGTAAAAGACGCGCCGTCCGCGTCAAATGCGCTTCCAAGCCTTCCTTTTCTTATCATGATTCTATCCTCTCTTTTCCAATATCATGGCCCTTCCTTTAAAATCTATGTACGTGACTTCGTCGCCTTCGGTTAAATCGACACCTTTCTTTATCTCGCAATCGAGCACCCCGTATTCCTTCATGTCCATGACCTGGCCTTTGCCTTCTTCGGTCTTTGAAATAAACTGGCCGTGCTTTCTGACGATGTCGGCCTTCTCGAACTCCTCGCCGGTTGCGGCCGAAAGGGAGCGCCTCTCCCCTGAAAACATGTTAATGAGGTCAATTTTCATCTTCGTGTGGCTGTGCCTCCCTACAACAACGGACTGGGCCTTCTCAACTAAATACGGCCCCCCGTCCTGGACCACGAAGTCCCCTTTTTTTAAAGACGATGCCTCCACCATGATATCACGTTTGATGATTTGGGCGCGGGTTAAATAAAGTTTTTGATTTGGATTTTATTTCTTTTTCAAAAACCTTAAAAACTCATCTCTTTTGAGGCCTGCCTGCCTTATTATTTCCACAAGCGTTCCTATGTCCAGCTCCTTGTGGTCGGGGACGACAACGCCGCTCTTCCCGTCTTTTGTATTCTTTACGAGGATTATATGGCTGCCCTTCTGTCTGGCAGGAGTCCAACCCGCCTTCCCAAGGGCCTT
>JAHJSX010000177.1 GCA_018830205.1 archaeon
CCCTCATGTACAGGTTTACAATTCCGGAACTGACATAATCATACTTGGTTCCGATGAACCCATGGATATCAGCTATCCAAGGCTCGCTGAAAAACTAAAGGATCCAAGAATAAAAAGCGATTTTAACGAGATGTCCCAGGTGCCACGATTTACCACATACCCTGATGTCGACTGGTTCCTGAGCACCTATAAGATGGACAGCCTCGATGTGGCTGAGTACGTGGAAGGGGACATACAAATGAATACCGACGACCACACGGTGCTTGAGTTCAGGACTGCTATAAATGCAATGCGGAAGCGGTACGCGCCGGAAGACCAACAAAGCACAGTCGACCCCCTTAGCGACATGATAAGTTTCATGGAGAGCTGGCAGGGCAGTCCCTTTTTCGTTCCCCCTCTAACAGGCATGGTGGAACAAAAGGAATCAAAGGACTTCATTGGGCTTTTAGACATTGAGGTTGAAAGGGAGTCTTCCTGGATACTGGATACTGCCAGCTGTAAATATATCCACGGCGTAGTTTCAAGCGAAGTCCTTGCATACTCAAGCAATTGTTATGCCAAGTACCTGCTTCCTGACCAGGGAATACTAATAGCTACTTTCGTGGATACGTATTCCCCTCCAGAAAAAGAAGAGTTTGAACGTCTCATTAGAGACAATTTTGGTTTTGACTCCGTAAACTATGGTTGGGACGTGGTTGTAAACGAGCACGATGCCTATATCTTTGATGTATCTCTTGGCGGGGGCAATGCAGAGGGCCTAAGCATAGCATGGCACTGTGGTGATAAAAATAGGGTGTATATGGTGGCTGCAGTGTATCCAAAAGAGACGTATGACAAGGCTGCGGCTTTGGATGCAGTATCCAAAGTTAGGTGCTACCCGTCTTAGTGTGAATCGGCCTATGTCCCCATTTCCCAGCTCGTGAGATATTTTTTCTGCTCCGCTGTAAGTGTGTCGATTTTGATGCCCATGCTTGCAAGTTTCAGGCGCGCGACATCCTTGTCGATGCGCTCGGGCACGCCGTAGACCTTTGGCAAAAGTGTGCCCCCTGATTTTTTGATGTACTCAGCGCAAAGCGCCTGGTTTGCAAATGACATGTCCATGACCGCTGCTGGATGCCCTTCTGCCGCTGCAAGGTTTATGAGGCGGCCTTCTCCGAGCAGGAAAATCTTCCTGCCGCTTTTGAGCGTGTACTCGTCGACGTACTCGCGTATTCTTCTCTTTTTCTTTGAGAGCTTTGCAAGGGCAGGGATGTCGATTTCAACATTGAAGTGGCCCGAGTTTGCGATGATTGCACCGTCCTTCATGAGCTTCATGTGCTCGGCGCGGATAACGTTCAGGTCACCGGTAACTGTTATGAAGACGTCCCCGATTTTTGCTGCCTCTCGCAGAGGCATAACGCGGTAGCCGTCCATGACTGCCTCAAGCGCCTTCAAGGGGTCGATTTCAATGACTATGACATTTGCACCCATGCCTTCTGCGCGCATTGCAACACCCCTGCCGCACCAGCCGTATCCGCCGACAACAAAGTTCTTGCCTGCAAGCAGGATGTTCGTGGCCCGCAGGATTCCATCAATCGTGCTCTGTCCCGTCCCGTATCTGTTGTCAAAGAAGTGCTTGGTTGATGCGTCGTTTACAGCGATGATGGGATATTTCAAAACGCCATCAGCCTCCATGCTCTTGAAGCGGATGACTCCCGTGGTAGTTTCTTCAGTGCCTGCTATGATATTCTCAAGGACTTTTTTTCTCTTTGAGTGAATTACTGATACAAGGTCGCCCCCATCGTCCATGGTGATGTTGGGCCCCAGGTCAAGCACGCTGTTCAGGTGCTGGTAGTAGGTCTTGTTGTTCTCGCCCTTTATTGCAAAAGTAGGGATTTTAAAGTCATGCACGAGTGATGCCGCCACGTCGTCTTGGGTGGAAAGAGGATTTGAGGCGCAAATAGACACGTCCGCGCCGCCGGCTTTAAGCGTGTTAAGCAGGTTTGCAGTCTCAGATGTAACATGAAGGCAGGTTCCGATTTTTAAACCGCGAAGCGGTCTTTTCTTTTTGAACCGTTCTTTTATGAGGTTAAGCACCGGCATCTGGCGGTTTGCCCACTCGATTCTCAGCTTTCCCTCGCGTGCAAGTTTCAGGTCTTTTACGTCATAATCCAACAGTATCACCAAAAGCCCACTCTACAAAAGTAATATAAGTAAATTGCGCAGATATTAAAGCCCTATGTTTTATGAGGTGGTAGGCAAGATATCTATAGCAGCCATAATAATGGCGCTTGGATTAATTTTCATGACTCTTATTCTTGGCACCATCCTTGTGAAGAAGAACAGGCTCCTTTTCCCGAGGGTCCTGCTCTTTACTGTTGATACGTTTTACCTGCAGCTAAAAGGCGTTGCACATTTTTTCGGGATGAGTCCGAGCATTGTGGACCAGATTGGGATTGAGGTCAGGAATAATCTCAACCTCAACCGATTTTCAAGCATCAAAAGCAAGGACAGAATACTTGTGGTGCCCCAATGCCTGCGCAGCATAAAATGCCCTGCAAGGCTTGATTCCTCTGTGGGCGTTACCTGCAAGGGATGCGGGATGTGCATGATAAAAGAGGTAAAGGAGGAGGCCGACAGGCTGGGTTACGGATTCTACATCGTCCCAGGGGGAAGCTTTGTTGAGCGGATTGTAAAGGCCATACGGCCCCAAGCAGCGCTTGGAGTCGCCTGCTTCAAGGACCTGAACATCGGCATGCACTCACTCTCAAAGGCGAACTGCCTTGTAATGGGCGTGCCGCTTGTCAAAGATGGTTGCGTCGAGACCACCGTCAATGCAAAAGACCTGATAAACGTGATGAGGCTCGGCATCGAGAGGGGAATTGAGGACGTCCAGAAGGGCTGTTCACATGAGCTGGGTTTAAAAGATGCTAAGAGCTGAGAGTCTGGACTTTCCTGATTTAGCTAGAGAGACCATCAGAAAACCCTTCACTTATTTCACTGACAACCACATGCACATCGACCCCGTAAACGGGGAGGGAATTGATGCGGTTAAAAAGTTCGAGCGTGCGGGAGGCCGCTTTTTATTCCTTGTCTGCAAGGGAACCGCGTCATGGAACCTTAAATCAAATCTCGATGGCTTTGAAAAATTATTTGATTCCACAATCGCTCTTTCGGGCGAAATAAACGAAAAAACTGGCGTAAA
>JAHJSX010000178.1 GCA_018830205.1 archaeon
ACTTGCTGAACTTCTAACAAAACATAAGGATGCGTTAGAATGAACTTTCCAGTGGTTCCAAAGGAAGTGCAGTGGAAACCAATACCAAACAAAGGGGGAGAAAAATTCTATGGGGAGCAAAGGTGGGGTATATCACAACACTTTAATAGTGATTTTCTACTTAAAATAAATTCCAGAGGTGTGATAGAAAATGACTTGTGATTGTCCAGAATGTGGTAGCTATACATTTGATGTAAGTATAATGGATTTTGTTGGTAGATGTAGTAACTGTACATATGAAGAAGAAATTACAAAAGATACCTGGAATTTAAAATATGATGATGGTTATAAGATGTTTAGAGCTATGATGAAATATAATATTAAAAAAAGAGAGGCTCTAATAAAAAAATTCAAATTAGATAGACCAAACAGTGTGCATGCAAAATTCTTACTAACCCCGGATGTTGTCACTGTCTTACAAAAAGAAGCACCACAAACATTAAAACAAGTGTATAGAATATAAACCCCAAATTATTCCTTCATTTCTTCCTCTTTATGTTCTCGCCATTTACTAAATATTCTAAAATATGCTCTTGCTCTTACACCTTCAAACATTGAAGATTTAATGCCTTTACTTGTAAGATTTTCTAAAGCTGTTGTATCTGTATAGGCTTCCCCATAAACAACCTTCGATATTCCAGAGTTACCTATTTTCACACCACATGTAGGGCATGGTGAAGCTGTTGTATAAAGAGTACAATCTTTTACATTATACTTAGCATCCATAAGAGCTCTTTCTTCGGCATGTAATGCCCTACAACGGCTTAATAATTTATCAGGTAGATAATATCGGTCTAAATCAAAATCACATGATGTACATTTAAATTCGTTATTAAAGTCAAATATTGTATTACACTTTGGACATTTTTGTTTATCATTTTTTAATTTATCAAAATAATCCCTTTTATCTATATCTCTTTGACAATCACCTGGTTCTTCTATACATTGTTTTAATGGTTCCATGTTTTCATTACAACCCACTCCCAAAACTCTTCCAAGTTTATCAACAATTACTGCTCCAACTTACCTCTTAAAACATTGAGATTTCAAAGAAGCTGTATATGCTAGACTCATAAAATATTCAGGGTCTTTAGGAGGCCTTAAAATACCAGAAAGTAATTCAATATGTTTAACCATCTTTTCTGATAATTTTTTAATTTGAAGTTTTTTGTCTGAAATGTGGTCATCGTTTTTGATTGTTATATCTGATTCATCTACACATTTTTGAACTTGTTGACCGTGTTCAAATCCCTCTTCGTTTCTATCCCTTTCGTCATCTTTTATAAATTCCTCTTCACCTAATCCAAATGGAGCATATTGTTTCGGATTTACTCTTGGCCATCTAAGTGGTCTGGGACATTCTACACCAATTAAATAAAAGTTATCTGGGTAATTCTCCCTAAACACTCTTATTTCAGTCGTGTTTCGGATACTATCAATAACAAGATTTTTATTTTCATTTCCATCTTCTTTGATACTTTCTAATAATCTAATTGCTAAGACTCCATTTTCTTCATCTTTTCGTAGTTTATTTCCAATATCTTGAAGTTGCTCCCTCAAAGCTTCTTCATCCTTTTTTCCTGGATTTTCGTCTCTCCATATATCCCAAATTATATCAGAAAGTGAATATCCTTCAAAACCTTGGGTTTTTAATGCCTCCATTAAAGTAGAACAACCACTTCCAAAAGAACCAGTTAACCCAATAATTATCCCTTTCTCTCCCGGCATGTACTATATAAGCAAAATATATGGTATATAATACTTTTGGACTGTGCCCCATTCATTCCACTGGAATAGTTATATTTTATCTAAAAAGGGTTAAATTGGGCTTTTTTGTCTAACTTTTTGAAAAGACATCCAGAATCTTTTTTGTCATCTCTTTTCCAAGAACGAAATATGATAAAATGGTGAAAATTACAAACTCTGAATAACCACTCATCATAATAGTTGTCTCTGGAGTTTTAATCGTTGTACTGGCACCACCGACTGGTAATCCCCCCCAAAGAACCTCAACTAATATAGTAAGAATTAATCCGATGAACCCCGCAATGACGATTTTTCCCTTATTTATAGGCGTTTTACTTGTTGCCATAATATAATAGACTTTTCTCTTTGTAATATAACTTATATTTTTCTATTAATCAACCTAGTCATCAACCTTGAGTCACCACCACGATTTTGAGAAGTCAACCGAAGAATCACCAGAACAATTGACCGCAACACTAATATATGCACGAATTGGAAATTTTCGGACATGCACTATTCAAACTACATCTCGGCCCGCGAGGCCGGCGTCTGCATAAAGGAAGGGGTGAAGTGCATAACTGCCACGCCAACGGCGCTGAAACAGACGCATAAGGGCACACTTGACCTGCTATTGAAAAACGGGATTGAAATTAAAAGGCAAAAGAGCAAAGGCAGGCCCCGGAAGCTTGCCCAAGCCGACATAAAAAAGCTGGTAGCAATCAGGCATTCCGGCACAAGCTTTTACAAAATATCAAGTCTTATGCACATCCCAAAGAGCACGGCATTTGACTACTGCAAAAGGTACAAGGGGGCCGTGCCCAAGGAGCGCGAGATACGCGACGTTTCACTTGAGGAGTCCCACAGGATATTTGGCGAGCTTTTGAAGCGCGACCTGGACACGGAGGTAAACGACCTTGCAAGAAAGGGCAAGGCGAGCGACAATCTCGAGGAAATCGAGGAAATCCTGCGCGAGATAGAAATCATTTTATATTGTTAATATATATCAATGGGGCATGGTAAAGCGGAAAAGGCAAAAGAGCAGCATGCCCTCATCGGGCGCGGGCCTTGTCCGGTACATGGAGGAGGAGGGCCTCGGCATGAAGTTTCGGCCCGAGCACATACTTTATGCCATCGGGGGGCTGATATTAATTGAAATCTTACTCAAAGCCGGATTTATATGATTGCAGTAACAAGACCGCTTGAGCGGTCAAGGGAGACAAAAGAGCAAATCGAGGGGCGGGGCCACAAAGCAATGATTGTACCTGCGGTGTCAATCGTTCCCCTCCTGCGTGAGGAAATCGCAAAAAAGGTGGGTGATCTCTCTCTTTACGACTGGCTCGTACTTTCAAGCGCCTCCGGCGCTGAGGTCATGCACAGGTATTTTGGGAGTGAGCTCAAGAACCTTAAAATTGCGGTGATAGGGCCAAAGACCGCCAGTTTTCTAAAGGACAAGGGGATAAACGTCGAAATCATACCAAAAGAGTACAAGGCAGAGAACCTCGCATCCGAGATGATAAATGCCGGCGTCGATGGCCTGAAGATTCTCGTTGCACGCGCAGACATAGGCAGGGAGGTCCTGGTCAAAGAACTCCAAAAACATGCCGATGTCAAAGAGGTCACGATTTACCGCACAATAATGCCCTGCGACAAAACACCCATGCGGGAAATGCTGCAGGCCCTCGAAAAGGGCACACTCACGGCAGTGATTTTCACAAGCTCCCAGAACGTAAGGAACCTGTTTGCGTCCCTTGATAAAGAGAGGCTTATTGATGGCCTCAAAAAGACAAAGGTATGCGCAATCGGGCCTATTACCGCCAGGACCCTCGAGGAGCACGGGGCTCGCGTGGACGTCATGCCGCAAGAGTACACCGTGGAGGCATGCCTGGAGGCCATTTCATGACTACGGTCGTCGTATGGCCCGCATACATAGACGCCGAGAAGTCAAAGGCAGAAGGCCGCAAGATTCCGAAAAAACTGGCGCCGGCGTCTCCGACCCTCAAGGAAATCGAAGCCGCCGCAAAGGACCTTGGCTATCATATCAAAACCGAGCATGATAAGGCATACCCAAAGGCATGGTGGGAGAAATCTGGCCGCATCACACTGGAGAAGAAAAAGGCGAAAACACTCATTTTGAAGGAACTCGCAAAAGAGATAAAGAAGAAACGAGATTAGAACCTCCCCGTCCCGGTATGTGTGCCGCAAGGTATAAAACAGCGCGGCCAACCAGTTTTAGCCAGTATGAAGCTTACAGAAATCACAAAAAGACTCATGGCAGAGACCATTGGAGTCGGTGAGAAACTGAATGACAAGGAGGTGGACGTCAGGGAGTTTGAAAATCTGTCCCCATGGTTTACAAGCTATGGAGTTATCACAATTTTAAACAGCCCCCGGTGGGTCCAGAACCCTGGTTTTTGGGCCGAGTCGTACATGGCATTCGAGGAGGGAAATAACATAGTTTACGGCGTGAAGGGGATGCTGCCGACAGAGGAAGACAGGAACATAATCGTCATTGGAGGCAAGATAAAGGCTGGTTCAAGCGACCCGCTTTTATCGCTTGAAGAGACCGACCAGCGGCTTGTAATCCTCGCCTATCTTTTTGAGAAAATCAGGGAGAAGTCAAAAGAGGAGGCAGAGCTTTTCTTGAGGTATGCAAGGGTTGTTCCATACATAGGCATTGTGGGCATGCTCAGGTTTGAGCCAGTGTTTTTGAAAATGACAAAGGAAGAGCAAAAGAAGTTTCTAAAAGTCCTGAAAGACGAATCAAAAAACATACCGGTCCTGCGGGAGACCGTGAACATCCTTGACTCAAGCGATATCGATGTAAGCTATGCGTAAAATGTACGACTTTCACATACATTCAATCTTTAGCGATGGGGAGCTTTTACCTGCGGAGATAGCGCGGAGGTACAAGGTGCTGGGATACGGGGCGATAGCAATTACCGACCACGCCGATAATACCAACCTTGATTTTATTTTAAAAAGCACCGTCCCTGCACTTGATGAGCTCTCGGAGGCATTCGGCATGAAAATAATACCAGGAATTGAGCTTACGCACATCCCGCCGGCCATGCTCGACGGCCTCGTTGCGCGCGCAAAGGAACTTGGAGCAAAAATCATCATAGTCCACGGCGAGACTACGGCCGAACCCGTTGCACCGGGTACAAACGCACAGGCCGTGAAAAATCCAGATGTCGACATCCTTTCACACCCGGGCAAAATAACGCTTGAGGACGCCCAAACCGCGCGCAAGAACAACGTTTACCTTGAGCTCTCATACCGCTCTGGCCACAATGCCACAAACAAACACGTGGCAAGCGTCGCAGTTGAGGCAGGAGCAAACATGGTCATAAACTCAGACGCCCACGCGCCAGTTGACATAATGACAAAGGAAGACATCATGAGGGTTGCGCGCGAGGCCGGACTCTCCGAAAAAAATACAGAAATGGTTGTTAGTGTTAATCCCAAGACCATTTTACGGAGTATTTAAAGATTTCGTAAATTTTTTATAGTAGGTCGATAGCCTGTGAAAGCCATTGGAACCTTGAGCCACGAAACTAAGTCTGGAAACCTTGTAATAAATGGAAATGAACTTGCAGAAAACCAGGTTCCACACATCTATTCCTATGCCAGTACAAACAAGGGAATAGTAGGAAAAATCCGGGACGTAATAGGCCCCAAATCAAGCCCCTACATCGTTATAAAGCCAGAGAGGAAGCTCTCAAAAGAGGAACTCTCCAAACTCGCTGGTGCGACAATTTACGAATCAAGGAGCAAAAATGCAAAAACCAGAAGGAATTTCACAAGACAAAAAAGTAGAGTACATTGAAGACTGCCCGGAATGCAACAGCAAAAGCCTTGCAAAGGACTATGAGCGGGCCGAGGTAATCTGCAATGACTGCGGCCTGGTAATTGATGAAAAGATTATGGACCTTGGGCCAGAGTGGAGGGCCTTCGACAACGAACAGCGCGTAAAGCGCTCACGCGCCGGCGCTCCGATGACCTATACAATTCATGATAAAGGGCTTTCAACCGTGATTGACTGGAGGGACAAGGACTACTACGGAAAGGACATTTCACCAAGGAAGAGGGCCCAGATTTACCGCCTGCGGAAGTGGCAGCAGAGGATTCGCGTCTCAAACGCCACAGAAAGAAACCTTGCTTTTGCGCTGACCGAGCTTGAGCGCGTTGCATCAAGGCTGACGCTCCCAAGAAACGTGCGTGAGACAGCGGCCGTCGTCTACAGGAAGGCAGTCGAGAAAGGCCTTATCCGAGGAAGGAGCATTGAGGGCGTGGCAGCAGCATCGCTTTACGCTGCATGCAGGCAGTGCGGGGTTCCGAGAACCCTTGACGAAATCGCAGATGCGGCAAAGCTAAACAGAAAGGAAATCGGCAGGACATACCGCTTTGTATCGCGCGAGCTTGGAATTTCCCTAAAACCGACAACACCAATCGATTATGTGCCAAGGTTCGGCTCTGAGCTTGGACTATCAGGCGAGGTGCAGTCAAAGGCAATCGAGATTCTAAAAAAGGCAATGGACCAGGAGCTTACATCCGGGCGCGGCCCAACTGGCGTGTCCGCAGCTTCGATTTACATTGCAAGCGTACTTTTGGGTGAGAGGAGGACACAGCGGGAGGTGGCCGACGTGGCCGGGGTGACGGAGGTAACTATCAGAAATCGCTACAAGGAGCTGGCCGAGAGGCTTGACATTGAGATAACAATATAAACAACCCCCCCATTATTTTACTATGGCACGCCTGAAGCTCTCTTTTCTAATCGCAGCGCTTTTAGCATCCGTAATGCTTCTCCCAACGCTTGCGAATCTCTATGCCGAGTACCTGTGGTTTTCCGAGGTCGGGTACACAAGCGTCTTTTTAAAAATTCTAAAGACAAAAATCGCACTCGGCGCGATTGGTGCCGTTGTCTTTTTCCCGATTGCCCTTTTAAATTTCAGAAAGGCTGCCAAAAATGCCATGGGCAGCGACTCATACAAGGGGATTGCACTAGGCCTTGCAGTGCTTTTTGCTCTTTTCATGGGCTTTGTCACAAGCTTCGCATGGGACACATACCTGCGCTTTGGTGCGCAAACCGCCTTTGGCCTCACAGACCCGATATTTTCAAAAGACATCGGGTTTTACTTCTTCTCGCTCCCGTTTTACGTCTACCTAAAAAACATTCTGCTTGTTGGGTTCTTCCTGATTGGCCTTGGGACGGTTGGGTTTTACATGTTCATTGGCGGGGCGCTAGTTAGCGACAAGGAGTCCGGCCAGTACCGCTTCGAAATGCCAAGCCTCAACTGGGATTACATATCCCACGTTCTCACGCTTGGCGCAGTTATACTCTTTCTTATGGGAATCGGCAGTCTGCTTAACCGGTATTCCGTCCTTTATTCAGAAAGGGGCGCGGTTTATGGGGCAGGATACACGGACATAAACATCCAGCTGCCGCTTATTACCACCCTTGCCGCCATGTTCTTTGTTGCAGCAATCGCAACGCTCATTGCAGCAAAGACATATGATATAAAGTGGCCGGTCATAGCGATTGCGATTTTGGTGGTCATCAGCATTACAGGAAACTCGGCGGCAGGCTTTCTCCAGACGTACAAGGTAAGCCCTGATGAGTTAACTCTAGAGGAGCCGTACCTTGCGCACAACATAAAGTTCACAAGGGAGGCTTACGACCTCGCAGATGTGGACATCGTGAAATTCCCAGCAGAACAAAATCTCAGCCTAAAGGACATCGAGGCAAACAGCCAGACAATCGACAACATCCGCCTCTGGGACTGGAGGCCGCTTAAGCGGACCTATGAGCAGCTCCAGCTGATAAGGACATATTACACCTTCAGCGACGTCGACATTGACCGCTACAATATAAACGGGGATTACAAGCAGGTGATGCTCTCCCCAAGGGAGATAAACCCAAACCTCCTGCCACAAAAGACCTGGGTCAACGAGCATCTGGTTTTCACGCACGGATACGGCATTGCCATGAGCCCTGTCAGGTACGTGTCGTCAGAGGGCCTTCCGCTGTTCTACGTGAAGGACATTCCGCCAAAGTCTGACTATTTCAATATAACCCGTCCTGAAATCTACTATGGCGAAATCGCAGACAACTACATCGTTGTTAACACCAATACCGAGGAGTTCGACTATTCTACGGGCGGCGCGGCAGAAGGCGAGGTATACACAAAATATGCGGGAGAGGGCGGCATTGAGCTCTCCTCCACGATAAGGCGCGCGATAATGGCCTTCCGGTTCAATACCCTCAAGCTTTTTGTCAGCGATTCAGTAACGAGTGACAGCAGGATAATGATGCACCGCGATATTGACGCCCGCGTAAACACCATCGCACCGTTTCTGGAGTACGACAGCGACCCCTACATTGTTACGTCTGGCGGCAGGCTTTACTGGATAATCGATGCATATACTGAGTCTGACAGGTATCCATACTCAGAGCCGACCCAGATTCAGGACAGTTCCTCAATAACCCCTCGCAAACTCAACTACATAAGAAACCCTGTAAAGGTGGTAATAGACGCCTACAACGGCGCGACCACGTTCTATGTCATAGAGGACGAGCCGCTTATAAACGTATACCAGAAGATATTCCCTGATTTGTTCAAGCCGTTCGAAGATATGCCGGACGACCTTAAAAGCCACATCCGCTACCCCGAGGACCTCTTCAGCATCCAGGCTGAGAAATATCTCGTATACCATATGGAAAAGACGCGCATTTTCTACAACAAGGAGGACCAGTGGGAGATACCAAACGAGCTTTACGATGGCAACAGGATAACAATGGAGCCTTACTACCTGATAACAAAACTGCCAGGAGAGGACCGTGAGGAATTCATACTACTTCTTCCGTTCACGCCGCGCTCAAAGCCGAACATGATTGCATGGATGGCTGCAAGGGGGGACCTCGAGAACTACGGTGAAAGAATCGTGTACGAGTTCCCAAAGGACAAGCTCATCTTCGGGCCCATCCAAATCGAGGCCAGAATCGACCAGGACCCTGACATATCCCAGGACTTCACGCTCTGGAGCCAGTCTGGCTCAAGGGTCATAAGGGGAAATCTCCTGGTCATCCCGATAGAGGATTCACTGCTTTATGTAGAGCCAGTATACCTTTCAAGCGACCAGCCGGACGCAATACCCGAGCTAAAGAGGGTCATAGTGGCGTTTGGCAACACCATCACGATGCAGGAGACTCTCGACGAGTCGCTTGCGGTCATATTTGGAGAATCGTCCCCATTGGTCCTGCCAAAAGTGCCGAGTGACGACACACCGACCAACCAGACACAGGCCGGCCCCGCAGCACAGGCCCTAGAGCATTACATAAAGGCACAAGAGTACCTAAAAGACGGCGACTGGACAGCATACGGCGAGGAGCTTGACAAATTAGAAGCCGTGCTAAACCAGCTAAACACATGAACCGAAAGGACTACTACTACAAGAAGGCAAAGCAGGAAAA
>JAHJSX010000179.1 GCA_018830205.1 archaeon
ATATCGTAGGCAGTGGCGAGTTCGCTTGCAATGGAGTCCCCTTTTGTGGCGCTCATGACATCAAAGATATTTATACCGTCGTCTTTAATTTTTTCGTCAGATGAGGGGTCGTGTACGTCGAGCTTTTTTGATGAGCCAAGGCCGCCGGGGTCAGCAAGGCGAACCGCGGCGTAGAGGTGAAGGGTGTCCTTGTATGTGGTGCTCGTAAGTATTGGGTCGATGTTTTCGCGGAAATCGTTTCCTTTTGCAAGTGCCATACCGGCTGTTGCGCAAAGCGGGATTAAAAGCATTGTAATGCCGAGGTTTGTGTTTCTTCCGTGTGTCCATTTTGAAGACTGGAGGACTGCTTCCTCGATTAATCCTCCAACGTTGATGTCGCTGGTTTTAATCTCGCCCCTTCCAGCCGCATGTCCGTGCTTTGCAGCCGCAAGCGCGGAATCGCCAAGGGCGACACCGCTTTTTATGAAGTGCTCGTATTTTGTGTCCGCAAAATCGAAGTTTGGATTAACGTTGCCCGGCTTTGGGGCGCTTGCCTCAAGGATTGATGCAAGTTGCGCGTAAAATGCGATGTCCTCAATTTCCATTGCCTAAATCTCCAGAATGAATTTCGCAAGCGCGCGCTTGGAATCAGGGCTTACCATCAGCGTGTTTGTCTTTTTAATCTGTATTCTTTTTGCCTTGAAGTCGATGTCTCTTTCATCGATCACG
This sequence comes from archaeon, assembly GCA_018830205.1. GTDB lineage: Archaea > Hydrothermarchaeota > Hydrothermarchaeia > Hydrothermarchaeales > Hydrothermarchaeaceae > JAHJSX01. The sequence goes on from JAHJSX010000179.1 coordinate 709, forward strand.
AGTCTGTTTATCACCCATTTGTAGACCTCTGCAACGCCCCTTGAGTCAGGGAGAAAGCCTTTTGCCTGCATGAACTTATCTGCTGGACCGCTGACAGGCTTCCCAACAATCATGGGGGAGACAGCGACAGATTTGGCATTGTCAATTCTTATTCCATTCAGGGAGATTATTGGCAGAATGCTTGTTATGGGGTTCGAGGGGCCTATTATTATCTTGTCGGCCTTCTCAAGCGCATCCGCCGCCTCTGCTGTTGGCCTCGCGGTCTCGATGCCGCGGAAATAGATGTCTTTTACTTCTTCCGTGGGGTGCTCGATTAGATACTCGTGGAGATTTAGATTTCCCGCGGGCGTTACGATGACGGTCGCCACCTCGCTGTTAGTCATGGGGAGGACCGTTGCGCCAATGCCCATGTTTTTGCTAATAATCTCTGTGGCCTCGGTGAGGTTCTTTCCCTCCTTCAAAAGCTCCCCGCGTTTTACGTGCGTCTCCCTGTCCATGTCTCCGATTTTGAGCATCTCACCCTTTGGGGAATTCACAAGATACTCGTGGGTCTTGAAGGTATCGTTTTTGATTCCGTACCAAGTCTTTTCGTTGATTATTCCGGCGAGCGTGTACATCACGGAGTCGATATCTGGAGACAGATGCCCGTGGGGAAGCCACATGTCCTCGGCCGTGTTTACAATGACAGTGATTTCCTCTTGAGGTAAAACCTGCATGAGGCCCTGAATCAGCTTCGGGGTGCCTGTGCCGCCTGAAAGGACGGTTATCACCTGAATACGTCCTCCCCTTTTTCCCGCAGCAAATCCTTGCCGGCGCCATCACCAGAAAAATCAACGCCTTTTATTATCACGACCGGCACGCGCTCTGCGGCCTCGCCCATGAGAAGCGACGCGGCTGATGCAAGCATGTCGCCTATAGCGACGCGTGTTACCTTGAGTGCTCGCCCAAAGATATCCTCATCACCCCTGCGGTCCCAGAGCGTCTTGATGCCTGATGCGCCAATCGCAACGCCGATGGCGCCCCTTCGGAAAGGCCGTCCATGGGAGTCCACTATCAAAACGCCGAGGTGCTTGCCGCTTTTTTTCTCAAGGCTCCCCCTTAGCTTCGAAGCGGATGCGTCCGGGTCTTCTGGCAAAAGCTTTGCATAGCCCTCCGGGACATTGCTGTGGTCGATTCCAGCGCTTGCGCAGACAAAGCCGTGGTGCGTCTCGACAACGATGAATTCCCCGACATGCAAAATCTCTTTTGATTCGCGCAAAATCAATTCAACGTCCTCGGGGGTCTTACCCGATTTTTCCCCAAGTTCAATTGCTTTGTCCGAAGGCTCAATTTCATCAAGTTTAACGAGACGGCCTTCGGCCTTGGAGACAATCTTCTCGCTCACGGCGATTATGTCGGTGTCTTCGAGCGCAATTCCCTTCTCGCAAAGGGCCCCATAAATAATCAAGGCAAGGTCGTCGCCTTCCTCCACAAGCGGGAGGTTGTCAAGTCCTATCGACTGCATGGCAGTCATTTGCCCTATGGCAATAAAATCCTTTTCTTTTTGCACAACTTTTTTATGTTTTAATTTGCGAAGGGCTAACTATGTTCGATTACGATGACCTGAAGGCGGAGCTTACATGGGGGGACCTGCTTGAAGAGATTGTAGAGAGGGGGCTTTGCAAAGAAGAGGATTTTGAATACGGCGGGATAAGCCACAGTGAGAACAAAGCAATCGAAGAAAGCCTTGTGTGGAGCAAGGGAGTCACTGGAGTGGCCGTCTTTTGCAGGGTAGGAATAAACAATGACTGGTTTGTCCAGGCTGACCCAACTTATGCAAAGGGCATGGTCATATACGGGGGGCTTGGAAAGGGGCTTCTTGGGAAGTTCGATGATTTTGAGCGTGCGATTGAAGCCGTGAAGTTCATAACAAAAAGGGTTTACGCGCAAGACATTGGGAGCGACAAAGATTCAAGCACCGAACAATAATCCAGTTCGCCGAAGGCGAACTGTTTAAGGGTCCAAGACACGAGAAATCATCCACTCTATCTATCAGTATTGCTTGATTTTGAATGGATTGAGCTTGATTTCGAGTGGATTGAAATGCGGCCTGCGGGCAGATTAAAGCCACGGCAAATACCCAAGGCTATTTTTCGCTTATTTTATGTATTATGTTTAGTACCTATTAAATCTATCGATTATTGAGAATAAAAAGTGCTCCGGCCGGGAACTAAGAAGCCACGATTGATGCTCTGGCCTTAATTGCCAATTTGTATTGGTATTTGTTATTCAATGCCTATAAATCTATTGCATTTACAATCTATATTTTCCTCTCATATTCACAAGCGTTAAAATCGTAATTTACAGTCCATACTTTTTTACAATCGTTGCATTGAAAAAATACTGGGCCCAATGTTTTAGTTTTCAATATCATATCGATTAGATTCAGGTCTGACGAAGAACATTCTGGACAAACTATCCATTCTGGTACATCTTCAAAAAATTTCATGAATATCAATCCTACTTTCCCAGTATTTATGAAAACATAAAAAAGTTGTGGGGAATGGATTACAGTCCCCAGCGTCTAATTGTTTACTTACCCTTTGGTGCGTTGCCCCTACCTTTACCGGAAGGGTTTGGAGTCGTGCTTGGATAATTGGGGTTACCTCGCCCCTTTCCTCCGCCAGATCCTTTTCCTTTACCCATACTTATCACCTCCTTCGTTAAATTGTCACCTTCGTGTTATTAAATGCGAAATCGTGACTTTCAATTTTCCTTTGATATGTGAAGTTCGTCATTTTGCAGTCATAGAAGACTGTGCAGTGTTTTTTCGGACGTCCCGGGTCCTGGATAAAATTCAAACATTTTTTAGCTTTCCAGCACATATTTATTGCCTCCAATTAAATCATAATTCTTCTGAAGTTATCTCAATGGCACCGGGGGGATCTCCTTCGATATACTCGCTGCGGATATAGCCACTGAGTTCTGGTTTTGTACCGGATTCAGAAAGCGTTGTTCTTGCCCTTTTTAGATGGACCCCAATCGCCTGCCGTGCGTTCATTCCAAGCATTGTAGCCGCGGTTGCATGGGTCAGCTTAGGCCCATTTCTATCTTCAACAAGATACCATGAAAGCGCCTGGGCGATGCTAAGCTCGTCTCTGTTTTTTAGAACCTCGATTGGTATGCTAGCAGGTAGCGGTTTTGCTATGCATTTGCGGGCAATTTGAGCGAGATTGTTTTTTTCGTAATCTGATTTTGCGATTAAAACCTCCTGGAGATGTCCTGTCGGAAATGGCTCGTCAATATCTGGAGGTGTGTTCATAATCGGCTCAAGTGAATCATAACCAAGGGTTTTCAATAATTTGGGCTGGAGTCTGACCATCTCCTCTTCCCATTTCCCTAACTCCTGATCGTCGTGCCATATACCCTCTCTAGATGCCAGTCCTGATTCATAATAGATTTTTGCCGCTTCAGCCCATCTTACAGGGCTTCCAGGAGGGGTTTTCTGCCACTGCCCATACGTTGAGGCAAGGATAAATCTATCGATGTCTTTATTCTCTGTCCAGAAGTCCTCGTTTTTAATGAACATGTTGTGATTTAAAGAGGTCCAGAAAACCATCGCAGCATCCCAATTAGGTATAGACCTTGATAGTAGAACTGCTTCTGAATTTTCTGATTGTTTCCACTTTGAAACGAGTAAGGTAAATTCTGGGGACTCTTCACTGCTGTAGGTATACAACTGCCCGCCAAAACTTTCTGCTGTTAAAGCAGCCAGTGCAGCAGAATACACCTGCTTTAATTCATGTCCTGATTGAATTCCCTTGTAAGCTTTAAAAATGGCAAGAGCCAGTCCAGCTTCAAAAAGAGTGCTCCGCTTTAGGTCCATGCTAAACACTGTTTTGCAGGGTTTATAAATGTTTCGATAGTGCAATACATGGTTTTGCAGGGTATAAACAGTGGTTAAAATATAAAAAAATTGCGGATTTTTGATTGAGGAGTCTAATCTTATGACCTTTCTTAATGGCCTACTGGCGCTTAACTTCTTCTGCGGCTTCTTTCATATCAGTTTCAGTATTGATGTCGTCTGCTATTTCATTAATATCATCTGCGACTGTTTCAGGTTCTTTGCTTTCTGGTTCAGGTTTTGGAGTGGGTGTTTGTTCGGGTTCTTTCTTTAAGCCCATTAGAATTAATGTTATTCCCACCAAATATATTATTACTACGACTGCCGGTGATAATAGGCCCCGCATTCCGATTCCACCTATCAAAGAAATTATACCTATTATAATATACAAAATATTCATTTATCAATACCTCCTTGCCCTTTAATCGCCCTGAAATAATAAAAAACTTGTGGATTTTCTCATTACCTCTGCCGTTACCTCCCCAATTACCCGATTCTAAGCTTACGAGAAAAAGTTGTGGGGAGTTATACTCTGAGTTCAGCTCGTCGGCCATATCAGCCAGTGCCCGGATATCTTCCTAGACAGCCTATTAGCAAAGAAGAACGTTATTAGGAG
>JAHJSX010000180.1 GCA_018830205.1 archaeon
AGTGATGGATGCAATTGCCGCTATATATGCTGCTAAAAAGAGGAGGTCTGCAGGGTTATTGGTATTAAAATAAAAAGCTGCAGCAACTACTGTTGGCACCAGCCCGTTTGCAAGCACATTAATAAAGCTGCGCCTTCCGTGATTGGTCTCTGCAACGTCTAATGCTCTCTTTCTTTTGTATTTATACTTTGTAGAAAGATAGGTTATAACGAGAAAAACGAGCATTAAAGACAGCCACTCAAGACCTGCAAAAAATACAACCAAAATGCCCATAATTACGGCAGAGAGGGAACCCTGAAAATCCAGAATCCTCTTTTTATAGATAAAAATGCCAATGGCTACACACAGTAGGGCTTTGTAAAACATGATGATATTTTATTTATTAAAGCTTATTTTTCAAAGCTTCTTTTTTTGTCTTCCAGAACTCTCACTTTCCTGATTTCGACTCGCTTTATAGAATATATCTTGCCTGCACCGCGGTATATGTTTGCAGAAAGCCTCCCTTTGATTACTTCGTTTATAAATTGCTCGAGGTCTAAAGCCTGTGCCCTCTTTATCACAATATCGCGCATTATTTTCCTTATTGCCTTCTCCTGTGTGGCCTGGGCCCTGCCAATTGCCATCGCTATTGATTTTACTCTTATCTTGTGGCCGTCCTTTGTGTTTACGTCTACTACGTCCTCCACCCTCGTGCTCTTGCGCCTGATTTGGCTTCGCATGTAGTCTCTTGAGAGATACTGTCCAACAAACTCGGTTTGTACCTTGTCCCCTACCACGTCGCCGAGCTTGAACTCAAGCTTGATATGCTGTTTTGAGAAGTCACCGGTTATGTCCATCATGCTGGCCTTTACGAACCTGCCCTTCAGGTTTTCCGGGTCGCTGGTTACAGTTTCACCTATCTTTGCCTCGTTGAAAGACTTTGGTGCCACTATCTCGTACCAGGACTTCTGCTTCCAGGTATCTACATTTCGTCTTTTTCGTTGTGCTCTTGCCATATGACTCCACCAAAACTAAGAGAGTTTGATATAAAAATGTAACTGAAGGTTGTCAGTAGCTCTTTCCCATCTGAATCTTGACTTTTGTCTGCCCTTTGCAGACAATGCAGTCAGTTGTAACGTCTTCATCCATTAAACCAAGAACCGTTATATCCTTCTTTTCAATCTCTTCCGCACACGCCTTTGCGGTGCACCATCCTGCCCTTACGATCCCTCCGCCGTCCTTTATAATCTTGGCTGCCTCCTCCAAATCTCCACTTTCATGTATCTTACCCTCAAGCTCTTTTTGCGCGCGCGCTTTCATGTCTTTTGTTATGTTTAGAAGGATTTCCTGGACTTGTGATTTTATGTCTTTTCGGGAGATGGAACCCTTCTCTCCGGTGTCCCGGCGAACAGCCATTACCTTGTTTTCCCTGATGTCCCTTGGGCCCAGTTCAAGCCGAAGCGGCACGCCCTTTATCTCCCAGTCAAAATACTTTTGCCCGGGGCGGATGTCCCTGTCGTCAACGTGAATTCTCAGGTCCTTTAGCTCTTCTTTTAATTTTTCTATTTCCCGGTTTACTTCCTTTTGGCTCTCCTTGAACCATATCGGGATTATTACGCATTGGATTGGTGCAACATCTGGAGGTATGCAAAGCCCCTTGTCGTCGCCGTGCGCAGCAATGAGCGCGGCAATGCACCTGTCAGAAATGCCATAGCATGTCTGGAATATGTGCTCCTGTTCCCCCTCTGGATTCTCAAAGGTTACATCAAACGTTTTTGCGAAGTTCTGGCCAAGGTTATGCACTGTTCCAATCTGGAGTGCCTTACCGTCAGGGAAAATAGTGTCAAATGCTGTTGTGTATTCGGCGCCTGGGAATTTGTCCCAGTCAGGGCGCCTGGTTATCGTGTACGGGATGCCGAGTGTGTCAAAGAAATTCTTGTAGACATCCACCGCTTCGCCAACCTGCCTTTCTGCGTCCTCTTTTGTTGCGTGGGCCGTATGCGCCTCCTTGAACGTTGTAATCTCTCTGAGCCGGATAAGGGGCCTCGTGTGCTTTGTCTCGTAGCGGAATACGTTGACTACCTGGTATATCTTGAGGGGCATTTCAGCGTGCGACCTTATCCATACCTTGAACATGGGGTATATCGCGGTCTCAGAAGTCGGCCTTAGCGCAAGCTTGACATTCAGCGGGTCAAGGCCCCCGTGGGTTACCCAGTACACCTGGTCCTCGAAGCCCCGGATATGCTTGGCCTCCTTTGCAAACTCAGTCTCAGGTATTAAAAGCGGGAATAGCGCTTCCTGGTGTCCTGTTGCATCAAGAAGGCTTCTTAGAACGCGAAGGACGTGCTTTCTCACCTTGAACCCATAAGGGAACCAGACATAATTACCCTTCACAGGATACCTTATGTCAAGTATCTGGGCCCTCTCAATTATGTCGTTGTACCACTCGCTGAAGTTGTTTTCCAATTTCTCTCTCATGCTCTCCTATCTCCAAAGGGTGCAAAAGTTATAAAAATTTTGTTACTAAGGTTCTATGTGATGGAACTACATATTGGCATCGACGACACTGACTCAACCCGCGGCATGTGCACGACATACCTCGGGGCTCTGCTCGCGGATGAACTCGCAAAATTCTCGAGTGTAGTTGAAAGCAAGCTCGTGAGGCTTAACCCCAATATCGAGTACAAAACACGGGGAAATGCAGCAGTAGCACTGAAAATTAAAACAACAAAACCAGGCATAGCGAAAAACCTAGTACTCGATGCCGTCGAAAAATATGCTGTATTTGAAGATGAAAATACGAATCCAGGCGTCATCTTTTTTGAGGGGAAAATTCCACGGGAATTCAATGAGATTTACCAAAGGGCCCTCCACGAGGTCATACCCATAAAAGATGCTGCAAAAACAGCAGAACAACACGGGGCAGAGATTCACAAATTCAAAAATGGGAGGGGAATCGTTGGCGCGCTTGCAGCTATTGGAAGCGGCCTTGATGAAAATGACCACACATACGAAATCATCGCATACCGTCACAGGAAAAAATGGGGGAAGAAGAGAGGGGTGGACAAAAATTCAGTCAGGGAGATGGACAGGCGGACATATCCTTTGACATTCAACAATTTTGACTACAACGAGGAACGAATTTTGATTACCCCCAAATCCCCCTGCCCTGTGCTTTTTGGCATCCGCGGAGAAAATCCTGATGTTCTAAATCGGGCCTATGAAATGATAG
>JAHJSX010000181.1 GCA_018830205.1 archaeon
TGTTACAACCTGGTCTGCCTGGATGTACTGGTATGCCCCATATCCAATGAATGCCCCCCCGACTACCTTTATCACAAAGCCCACAATACGCGCGGCAACGAATATCAAAACTAGACCGATTACTACCCTTGCGATTGGGACGAGTTCAAGTGCTGCCATCTTGCAAACATTTATTAGGCCGGTATAAAAAACCTTTCGGTCATGATAGAAGCCCTGTTTTTTATCGAAGCGCAAGGCAACCACAAGGAAGTGGTCAAAAATTCCCTGAAAAAGCTTTTGGAGAGGCTGAAAAAGGAGGATGGGGTAAAAGTAAAAAGCGAGTCTATTGGGGAGATTATAGAAGAGGAAGGCATGTTTTCAACGGTCCTTGATGTGGACCTCAAGTTCAGCAGGTTTTCAAGCTTCCTTCGGACATCCATTTTCTACACGCCGTCTGCCGTTGAAATGATGGAACCCTCAGAGCTTTCAATACCACGGGAGGAGTTTTTGGACGGCGTAGCAGAAACATTAAAAACAGCCAAGAACGTGTTTTCAGGCCTTGACATGAGATTTAAAATCACAGGCGATAAAAGGAAGGAGGTCGGCCTCAAAACCGAGGAAATCGAGGAAATGATGGATGCGGGCGCGATACGGGCAAAGATAGTTTTCGAGAGAAAGGCAAAAACCCGCAGCGGGGCAACATCCGAGCTCCTTAGAACCCTGGGCGACAGCGTATACGTAAACACGATTAAGACCAAGAAAGTCGAAAGCGAAAAACCATTCGAGGGCGTAATAGGCATTGACGCCGTAATCCTTGACCCTGTAGCATTCATGGACATTGCAATCATACATACGCCCGTCTTAATTGAAATTATAGAGCCCGATGATATCCTGCTCACGATGCTTGACCTCCAGGATATCTCACTGAATCTGGCCAGTACGTTTTTTGAGATATCGTACAAAGTCACACAGCCGGATCAGGGGTCTTACAATGAAAATTGACCTCCACATACACTCAAAATATTCCGGGGACTGCAAAATGGAGCCTGCCGACATTCTCAAAGCCGCAGAAAAAGCAGGCCTCGGCGGTGTTGCCATCACCGACCACGACACAGTCAAGGGGGGCATCGAGGCAAGCAAAATAAAAAGCAACGTAAACGTTATAGTTGGCGCTGAGATTAGAACCAAGCGGGGCGAGGTAATCGGCTATTTCCTGAATGAGGAAATCGAAAAAAGGGAACTTTTCGAGGTGATTGACGCGATTCATGACCAGGGAGGCATTGCGTGCATTCCACACCCCTACGACAGTCTCCGGATATATAATTTAAAGCCAAAGAGCGATGTACTAAAAGCCGTAGATTGCATCGAAGTGTTAAACTCCCGCTGCGCTATTGGGGCCTTCAACAAAAAGGCAAAAAGACTTGCAAAAGAACACGAGCTTGGCATGACAGCAGGAAGCGATGCCCACACAATATCTGAAATCGGCTCCGCTGGCGTGATTGTGGAAACCCCAAGGGACATTGGGGACAAAAACGCCCAGATATTTGGCAAAACAAACTCGCTTAGGGGGCTGGCAGTAAAAAAATTAAAACGGGCGCTAACATGAATCAAAAAGAGATTGCAGCAAGGTCTGCCGCAGGGCTTGTAAAGGACGGCCAGGTAGTAGGACTTGGAACAGGCTCGACTGCAGCATTCGCAATTGCAGAGATTGCAAGGCGCATAAAGGACGAGGGCCTCGACATAACAGGAATCCCTACATCAATCGCCACAGAGCAGATGGCCCGGTCCCTTGACATCCCGCTTTCCACAGTTGATGAGCACCCGGAAATCGACATAGATATAGATGGTGCAGACCAGGTTGATGCGCTTTTCCAGGTTATCAAAGGAGGAGGCGGAGCCCACACAAGGGAGAAGATTGTAGCCAAGCATTCCAGGGTATTTGCAGTGATTGTTGACGAATCAAAGATGTCCAATGTCCTGAATATTCCTGTGCCTGTAGAAGCAGAGCCTGATTTATGGAAATCTGTCGCAAAAGAACTTAAAGCACTTGGAGCAAATCCTGGTCTTCGGATAGTCTCTGGAGCACCCTTCATAACAGACAATAAAAACTATGTAATTGACGCAGACTTTGGGACACTTGAAAACCCAGGAGCCTTGGAAAAAGATATAAATTCAA
>JAHJSX010000182.1 GCA_018830205.1 archaeon
GCGGTTATCCGAATTCTTGTGCAGTGTGCGCAGAAGTCTGTGTTGTGCATGGGGCGTATCACCTCAACCTGCGCGCCGTTTAGTGTGTACTTTTTCCTTCCCTGCATGTTCTTTCTTACCCTCACGTCGCTTGCATCCTTTTCTAATCCCCTTTCGATTTCATCGATGTCGTAGTGATACTTCCCAAAAATCTCACTGTCCACATCCATCAGCTCTATCAGCTGGAGCACGACCCCCTCTTTTGAATACCTGTCCAAAAACTCCTTTATCTTGCCGTCGTTTATCCCCTTCATTGCTACAACGTTTAGTTTGACGGGGTAAAGTCCTGCCTCAATTGCTGCTTCAATGCCTTCTGTGACACGCTTTAGGTCTCCCCCTTTTGTAATCTTTTTAAAAACATCCGGATTCAGGGTATCGAGGCTCACGTTTATTCTATTGAGGCCGCTTTCTTTAAGCCTCGCGGCATATTCCTTCAGCAGTATGCCATTTGTGGTCATTGAGATGTCTTCTATGCCGATTCTGGATATGCCCTCCACTATATCAGCTACATCATCTCTAAGGAGGGGCTCGCCGCCTGTTATTTTTACCTTTTTTACGCCATGCTTTGCCAGGATTCCCAGTATTCTTGAGATTTCCTCTGGAGTCATTTCACGAGTGGAATCCTCAAATATGCCCTCCCTGTGGCAGTACACACAGTCGAGATTGCACCTCTGCGTTATTGAGATTCTCGCGCTTATTACGGGCCGTTCAAACAAGTCATAAATCATCTGAGTCGACCAGCATCCTGATTTCTACAATGTCCCCCTCTTTTAGCTCTGATTTTTTCAGCTTTTTTACCATTGCAAGTATTGTGGCCTTGAAAAAATCCATTACAAACCTGTTCATTGGTATGTTCTTGCCCCCAATCTTGAGGACTATCTTCCTTTTTTCATGAAGTTCTTCCATTTTGACTCACTCCCTTGCGTGCTTTACTATATGTGCTATTTCTTTTAAGATAATGTCCATTCCCGTCCTGACTGCATCAGGGGAGCCTGGGAGCGAGAATATAACCGTGCCGTTTGACACTCCTGCAATGGCCCTCGTGGCCACCACGGCACCCCCTATGCTCTTGTGGCTATTGCTCCTGAAAAGCTCGCCAAAGCCCTCCAGAACCTTCTCAAGCATGCTTGAAACTGCCTCAATTGTCACGTCCCGTTTGGATATGCCGGTTCCGCCTGTTGTGATAATGGCGTCAGGGGACTGTTTCTCCATTATATAGTCAATGGCCTCTATAATAGTCGCCTCATCATCCGGCACGATTTTGTAAGAGATGACCTCGTGTCCTGCGTCCTTTAGAGCATCTTTGATATATGTGCCTGAAGTGTCCTCTTCTTTATTCTGGCTCTTTGTGTCCGAGACTGTGATTACAGCGACTTTTACTCTCTCTGGCGCCTCCTTTTTGTGAATGTCAGTGGTCTTGCTCATTTTCTCTTTTCTATTACCCTGATTTCTGTGATTTTTGTTGTCGGATACTGGCCCTCTTCGTCCTTTTCAACAGCCTTTACCATGTCCCAGATGGTAAGCAGCGCAACACTTACGCCTGTGATTGCCTCCATCTCCACGCCAGTCTTGCCGATGCTTTTTACCTCGACGATTGCCTCGATTTCTCCTTTATGGAACTCGAAATCGACATCCACGCCGGTAATCTGGAGAGGGTGGCACAGGGGTATCAAGTCCGGCGTCTTCTTGACAGCGGTGGTGGCTGCAACCTGGGCTGTCGTTAGTACTGCACCCTTTTCAATTTTTCCATCCTTTATGCGTGAAATTGTATCTTCCTTAAGCAGAATTCTCCCCGTTGCCCTTGCCATTCTTTTTGTATCACGCTTATTTGATACCTCAACCATTTTAACGCCCTTGTCTGTTACATGAGATAAATTCATACACTCCCAGCTCCAATATTTAAATACAATGATGACTCTTATTCAACCGAGTAAAGATGACAGCAGAAATAGAATTTATAAAAATGCTTGTTATTTCGGCGCTCGTGGGCGGCCTTATAGGCGTAGAGCGTGAGCTGAAGGACAAAGTAGTCGTCGGTATGAGGACGTTCATGCTGACGTCGATGTTCGGGGCCCTTAGCGTCTGGATATCAACATCTTCTGGAGAGGGACAGTTCCTTACCGTTGCCTTTTTGGGCATGATTCTCATCGCTGTCCTTGTAACTTTCATAAAGAACATGAGCCTCTGGGACATCGGCATTACCACTTCCGTTGCGTTTCTTTTGACATTCATTTTGGGTGTAATGGTTGGCTTCGGCATGTATTTCGAAGGTGTTGCAGGCGGCATTA
>JAHJSX010000183.1 GCA_018830205.1 archaeon
AAAGAGAGAGCGTGCCCTCTGTGTTGGTATATATGCCGATGAGAAGCCGCTCTAAAAGGCCCGCGTCTTTGGTATATGCGGAAAGGGCATATCTTCCTGCGCTGTCAGCCTCCTGGCGCATTTCGAAGGCCCTTTGTGAACCGTCCTTTGTACCATACAGCACGACCTCTGCTCCAGGAACGGGGCGGCCCGCTTCATCCTTCACGATGCCAGAGACATCCACGAGGAGCGAAAAACCCGGGAGCCATTCGGCTGAAAACAGGCCATCTTCTATTTTTTCTTCAACTTCCTTTGCAATGTCCGCAATGCCTGCTGGCGGAACGCAGCCCCCGCAGTTTTCCATTACGATGAGTTCTACGCCCGCCTCCTGCGGCGCTTCCTGGGGCCCAAAAAGCAGCTTCGGGCCTGCAAGTGCTGCGCCAATTACAAACAAAACAAGAAAAAAATATCCGGCCTTCATTTTATTATCACGGCAAATTAACAAATTTCAGGAAATGTATAAATGTTAGTCCTCTTAGTTCTTTTATTATGGAAGAGCATGATCTTATTGTAATAGGCGCAGGCCCAGCAGGCATGACAGCCGGGCTTTATGCCGCGTGGTCAAACATTGATTCCCTTGTTATAGAAACAATTGGGCCCGGCGGACAGATGGCGACGGCCCATAACATCAAGAACTACCCCGGCTTTCCTGATGGGATAGGCGGGATGGAACTCGCGGAGCTCATGAAGACCCACGCAGAGAACCTTGGGGCAATCATCAAGAGCTTAGACGAGGTAAAAAAAGTAGAAAAGAAAGGCAACCACTTTAATGTCACAACCTACCAGGGCAAGTACAAGGCAAAGGCAGTCATCATTGCCACAGGGCTTTACAGAAAGAATCTAGGCGTGCCCGGTGAGAAGGAGTTCAAGGGAATGGGGGTCTCCTACTGCGCGACATGCGACGGCCCGTTCTTCAAAGACCGCCGTACGGTGGTAATAGGGAGCGGCACCCACGCTGCCTCCGAGGCAATATACCTGAGCGACATTGCAAGCGAGGTAAAACTCATCATGAAGCGCGACCATCCCATAATAACAAACAAGGACACAGAAAGGCAGCTCGAAGAGAGCAAGATAGAGGTTCTCACTAATACAGAAGTGCTTGAAATTATCGGCACCAAGATGGCAGGCGGCATAAGGGTAAAGGACACAAAAACAGGGACTGAGCGTACAATTGAGACGGACGGCGTATTCATAGAGGCGGGCAGGCTCCCAAACATTGCCCTGCTCGAAGGGCTTGATGTCAAGACAGATGAGAAAGGCTACATAATCACAAACGCCCTTCAGGAGACAAGCATCAAGGGGCTTTATGCAGCAGGCGACGTAACAGCCGGCAAGGTCAAGCAGGTCGGGACCGCAGTGGGCCAGGGAACGATAGCGGCACTTTCCGCTCGGGACTATATCAAGAGCATGAAATGAAAATCGATGATACATATGCCGAGGCATTTGATGGGCTTTATTCCCGGATAATAATCACGGCACGGGACGAGATTTATCTAAGAACAGCAGCCCTTGGCGCAACGGCGCTGCCCTCGACGGTCGTGGGCAGGACTGAGGGGGGAATTGAAAACTGGCTAACTCCTGATGAAACGCCAGATGGCCGTCCAGGGGTGCTGGTTCAGGTCTGGGGCCCATTCAAAGAGGACCCGGCCAATTTTGAATACGAGTACTCTCTTCGCATACGCCAGGGCATACTCGTGGTACCAACGACCGCAATCTTTGATGCAGCAAACACAGAGAAAAAGCTGGACATGATGAACAAAGTGGGCCACTGCGGGGACGGATACGAGGAGACAGTCAACCTTTACGGCAGGGACATTATAGCGGTGCCCCTGATGATGGGCGACTTTTTAATTGAACGCTATCTTGGCTACGGCAAAGGAGTCATGGGAGGGAATGTCTGGTTTTTGTGCGAGAGCATGGACGTGGCAATCGAGGCGGGAGAAAAGGCAGTAGACGCAATACTCAATGTCCAGGGCGCAATCACACCATTTGGCATCTGTTCGGCAGGCTCGAAAGTCGAGACAAACTATCCAGAAATAGGCCCAACAACGAACCACCCTTACTGCCCGACGCTTCGGGGCAAGATTGAGGACTCAAAGGTTCCAGAAGGCATCGTCTCAATCCCGGAAATCGTGATAAACGGCACGACACTAGCCGTTGTAAAAGATGCGATGCGCGCGGCCATAAATGCGGCAGAAGGCGTGAAGGGCGTGCGCGAGGTCTCAGCAGGTAATTACGGCGGAAAGCTCGGGAAGCATAAGATTTATTTGAAGGAGCTTTAGTCCTTCATTCTCTCCATCTCATTCTCAAGCGCTTCAATATCCCCCTCTTCCAGCTCTACTTTCTCATCCGTCCCTTGATACCAGTCCCGGGTTATCACGTAGCCGACCGCGAATCCAAACACAAGCCCACCAAGGTGGGCCGCAAAACCTGTGCTTTTTGCAAGTATGAAAAAGAAAAAGCCATATAGAATTGCGTTTTTGATGCCCCCAGGGTATTTCCCGCGCAGGGCCACGAGATTAGCGCCGAGAATGCCAAATATGGCACCGGATGCACCCGCTGATATCGACTCCGGGGGGTACAAAAGGAACGCAAGCGAGGCAAAAAGACCCGATGTTATGTAGATGGCCAGAAACCGCCCCCTACCGTAAAGCTCCTCCCCTTTGGGGCCAAAGAGCGCCAGGAATATCATATTATATCCCAAATGCGCGATATCGAAGTGGAAAAAGAGCGACGTAATTGGCTGCCAGAGCCCTCCCGAGGTAAGGCCTTCCCGGGAAAGCCCAAACATTCGCACAAAACCGACATCTATTTGCATCATGTTCGAGCCCGCAACTCCCAGGACCACGTAAGCTGCAACGTTTATCAAAATAAGTGCTCCGGTGACCATGAAACCTATTCTGCATACCAATATAATATATTTTCTGTCAAAATTATCGAAATGTTGCTAAAGTCAATAGAACAGTCCTTTTCTAAAAAAACAGTTAAAATAATCCTAAAAATAAAAATTAAGTTCAGAGAAACGTATTGAAACAATTAAACGTATCTTATAACCATTTTTCTTATGGAGAACTGTCAATGTGATGCACACACCCCCTCTAAACAAAAAGGAACATTTTGCAACGTTTAAAAACAAAAAACAGCCTAAATTCGTTCTTTAATGTTTCAAAAGGGCAATAATTGCCTGAAAACCTATATATATGCCATATGTTCATAAAGATAGCAATCAAAGCGTGAATCGCTTGCCAAACAAACGAGGAAATAAAAAATGAGAAAGTTTGGAAACACCGCAAATAAAATAAGAGCAATAATGAGTGTAGTAGACGACTCAGGCGAAAGGCTGAAAGGTAGAGAGATCGCCAAAAGGCTTGAAATACAGGGATACGAGGTAAAAGAGGGCGACATAAACATGTTCATCTACCACTACATGCTCTACAAGTACCTTACCCGCGAGCGCGTGGACAGGGTGAATTACTACCAAGCTATATAAGCCGGTGCTTATCAAGCCTGCTTATGCAGGCCTTTCCTCCCTCTTTTTTTCAATCAAAAGGTTTTTATCTGCATGCGTTCCAGTCAAGGCTCTCTATAAAAATTAAGGTGGTTGAGAAATGGAAGAAAGAAAAATTAAATGCCCTCATTGTGGTGAAGATATGAACATCGAGCTCCAGCTCCAGAACATTGAAAAGATCGAGCTTGGCATCGGAATAAAGGTCTTCAAGAAAAAGGAAGACGATAAGAAGAAATCTCAAGCGAAAAAGAAAAACTAAAAAGCAGGAAACACACACTTGAGGGCATGAACCGACTGGTTTTTGTCTTTTTGGCCCTCGCTTTGCTCCTAATAGATAGGAGCTTTTTATCCGGTGGCTTTTTCGAGTGGATTTTAAAAGAGACCCTGCTTCTTACAGTCATACCGCTTTTAAGCCTGTATTTTTTTAAAATCAGTCCCGGGGAGGTTGGACTTTCACTTAAAAGCTGGAGGCTTTCTGTAAAGTATGCTGGAGCCCTGCTTTTGCTTGCAATTCCTATAATGCTTTACGGCGCAGGCCTTGAGTCCTTCCGCGCGTATTATCCAATGTGGGCGCCCGCAGGTGATTCTTTGCGGAATTTCCTCCTCTACCAATCAATGATTGCTATTTTGATGTTCAACACCGAATTCCTGTTCCGCGGCTATCTGTTGTTCTCTTTGGAGAAGGAATTAGGAAAAACACCGGCGCTGATTCTCCACGCAATCCCATACATGCTCGTGCACATCGGCAAGCCCGGGCTTGAGGTGCCCTACTCGTTTTTCGCGGGGCTTGTGTTTGGATATATGGCGCTCAAAACAAGGTCGATATTGCCAGGCTTTCTGGTGCATTTTCTTGGTTCGGCAGGGTTTGAGGCGAGCGTTTTGTACTTATAACTTTATCTCTTCGGCCGCGCCCTGCTCTATAAGCGCCCTCGCGTTTGCGTCCGGCAGGCTCACGACGTCCTCTTCCTGAAACTCCCCGTATATCTTGCCGTCGGCCCCGACAATTGACGGGAGGTCTTTTGTGATGCGCACAGTGACAAGCGAGATTTTCTTTTCAGGTGCTGCCTCTTTTTTTTCCTGTTTCTTTTCTGCCTTTTGCTTTTTCACTTTTTTCGGGGGCCCCCCTTCTAGAATCGCTCTGCGGTTTTCCTTCAAAACGTCGGCCACGTCGCCGAGCATCTTCTCCTCACTTTCGGTTAGGTCCTCCATCTCGAATTCCCCGCCATCGCGCCGGACGTAGTTGAGCGCGCCAAGCACAACCTTGCGCTCCCGGATTTCATAAAGGTCCAAAACCACAGATTTTACATTTTCGAGTTCGCGCAGAAGCTTGCTCCCCTGTTTTGTATTGCCCCTGCTTTCGTCGTATCGAGCCTCAAGCTCGCGTATGACGCTTTGAACTTCCTCATAAAAATCCCCCTCCAACTCCTGAAGATAGGGCGACATCTTCTCTTTTCTGTAAATGTCAAGCAGGGTCTCTGTGTCCATGTGGTATGAGTTGTGTGTGCAAGAATATAATAGTAACGCATTTCCCACAAATTTTTTATTGGCCGGCGACCATTGAAGTACATAGGAGAGAGAGGCACATGGAAAACACTGTCAACAAACATCTGATTTTTGGGCTATTGCTTCTTGCATTCATGTTAGCAGGATGCACAGGGGACACACCCGCACAGGTCACTTCAGGCCAGGGCGGCTCTGCCACAAAAACAACCTCCACGCCGCCTCCTCCAAATTACGGCGAGTTATATGACGCAGACGACCTGTTCCCTGCAGGAGCAGCTTATAACTGGAAAGACGTGGCCCAGGACCTTGCGAAGGTCCAGAGCATCATTGGTACGGATGCAGAGGTCGTTTCCCACGCTTCACGGGATTTTGAGATTAACGGCGTAAAGGGAAACCTGCTGGTTGTAGAAGGGAAAACTGGCGAAGATGCAGAAAAAGCGGTTTCAGGCTATCTAACTGGCGCGTCTTCGTGGATATCATTTTATGAAATCCGTGAGGATGTAACCATCGGGGAAGGAATAGAGGCAAGAAACCTCCTGACGCTAAAAGACAATGGGGGTACGTGCACGCTGCTATGGAACGGCCACGCCTATGCCTTCTTTGTGTACCTTTCAAGCTACGATGTAAACCCCTATGAAACCGGCAAACAAATATCAGAAGAAATCCTTTTGAACAATCCATTCCTGTACGAAGAAGCAGTGGTATCTGAAACGCCGCCCCCGGAACCAACCTTGAAGCCGGCAACCACAACAAAAGAACCGGTCTCCTTTGATGCAATTGCGGTCGGGGGATGGTCTGGAAGCGGCACATGCGGCGGAATGTCAATCATAGATGGATATTTCATATGCCCTGGCGGGAAGATAAGGGGCGGCCAGACCCTTAACAACCTGGGCTTCTCGATTAAGGGGACATGGGATACAGGCGAAGAAGAGTACGGAGACGGTAAAATCTATGACACAATAACAGTTGATTACACATATACGGCCCAGGCCGACAGGTCTGTCACAGGCAAACTAGAAGAGACCTGGGTTTATCTTGAAAAATCCGATGCATTGCAGCTTGTGGGAAGCTGCCAGCTCTATCTCCAGAGGGTGGAAGGCGAGGTTGACATGAGCGACTGCGAATCAAGTACCATCACCACCGCCGGGGGCGGCCAGTGCACATCAGACTACCAGTGCGGAAGGTGCTGGTACTGCGATGATGGGACCTGCAGGTATGGCGGCCAGGGTGCCTCAGGATGCTATCGCGGTTATTCAGATGGATATATCAAATTGGAAAATCAGTGGTTCCCAATCTCGTGATAATATGAAAACATTGAGCTTGCTTGTCACTTCAATGGTTTTAGGGCTAATACTCTCCACCGGGAGCGCGATTGCGCAGGATGAAGACTCCACAGACTCGAACATTTCAGCAGACCTCGAAAAACTCAATGTCACGCGCACAAACGACTCAAACATCACAAGGCATCTCAAGGGCGCGGTATCGGGCGTTGATGGCCGCGTAATCAGCCAGGAACCGGCAAAGGTGGTCGCGGGCGTTGAAGGCGGCATTGTTGGGCAGGAAACCCCTGCCGCCGCCATCACAACAGAGCCGCCAATCACCACACCAGAACCAATTGAGAAGCCTGCCTGCGGCCCGACAACACTTCTCGCTTTAGCAATACTCCCGCTAATGTTTAGAAGAAAAAATCAGTAGCATGTGCCCGAAATCCTCCCAAATGTATGGATAAAGTTTATAAACGTTATTTCTATATGTAGTGCCTATCATGAAGTTCCCAAGAGAAAAAAGAGTAAACTGCCCAAAATGCAAGAAGCACACGGTTCACGAGGTGCTGAAGGTCAAAAAGAGGAAGGCCTCGGAGCTAAAGCAGGGCCAGAGGCAGTTCAGGCGCGTTATGGCCGGTTACGGCGGATTCCCGCGGCCGCAGCTCAAGGGAGCAGGAAAACCAACAAAGAAGGTAAGCATAATCTTAAAATGCAAGGAGTGCACAAAGGCCCGAAACGTAAAGGGCTTCCGTGTCAAGACCTTCGAAATCGTGGAGGCGTCCTGAAATGGAGCGCGCCACGCACCCAAAGACAAGATTTTTGCGCGTGAAGTGCGTTGACTGCGACAACGAGCAGGTAATGTTCGGGTCAGCCACAACAATTGTAAAGTGCAATGTATGCGGGAGGACCCTCTCCGAACCAAGGGGAGGAAAAGCCAAGATTCTTACAAAGATTGTAGCAGTTTTGGAGTGAGGGGTGTGGTAGCGGGTGGTACAGAAAAAGGAAAGTCTCCCTTCCTCCAATGACCTTGTGATGTGCACTGTTACCAAGGTGTTTGCACACGGGGCATTCGCAAAGCTTGACGAGTATTCTGAAAAAGACGGCTTCATTCACATATCCGAGGTTGCATCCACATGGATAAAGAACATCAGGGATTTCGTCAAAGAGGGCCAGAAAGTCGTCGCGAAGGTACTCTCCGTCGATGTGGCAAAG
Organism: archaeon; assembly: GCA_018830205.1. GTDB lineage: Archaea > Hydrothermarchaeota > Hydrothermarchaeia > Hydrothermarchaeales > Hydrothermarchaeaceae > JAHJSX01. Next base: position 7,528 of record JAHJSX010000183.1, read on the forward strand.
GGGCACATTGACCTTTCAATTCGTAGGGTTAGCGAGGCCCAGAGAAAGAACAAACTACAGGAGTGGAAGAGGTCCCAGAAATCAGACAAGCTTCTTGAGATTGCCTCAAAGGAGGCCAAGAAGACCCTAAAGCAGGCATACAAGGAAGTGGGATTCCCGCTTGAGGAGAAATACGGCGAGACCTACACAGGGCTTGAGGAGCTGACAATCGTTGGAAAGAAGGCCTTCAAGGGCCTTGACATTCCGGAGGTATGGGTGGAGCCCCTTATCAAGGTGGCAAACGAGAACATCGTTTTGCCAACTGTCAACATAACCGGGTACCTTGATTTGAGATGCCAGCTTCCAAACGGCATCGACGTCATAAAAGAGGCCCTTATTTTTGCGCGCGACGCACAGTACGGCGTGGACGTAAAAGTGGAAACAAAATACATCAAGTCGCCAAGGTTCAGCGTAAACGTAATAGCGCCCGAGTACAAGGAGGCAGAAGAGACCTTAAAACTGGTTGCAGAACGGGCAATTGGAAAAATAAAAGAGCGTGGCGGCGAGGGAACCTTTAATAGGGAACAGAAATGAAAATGCATTATTGCAGAAAGTGCAGGATTTATACTCTTGTGGAAACCTGCAAAAGGTGCGGGAGTGAGACAATAAAACCAACACCTGCAAAATTTTCACCGCCCGACACCTACGGAAAATACCGCAGAAAGCTCAAAATGGAGTCAAGATAGATGGACTTCTACCTGAAGGAAACGCAAAAGCCAAAACTTGTAAACCCCATATTAATTGAGGGGCTCCCAGGAATTGGCTATGTCGGCCGCATTGCAGCAAAACACCTTGTTTCAGAGCTAGGTGCCCAGAAATTTGCGATTTTGCACTCCCATCATTTTCAGCCCCAGGTAATCATAAAAAAGAGCGGCATGATTCAAACAATGAAAAATGAATTTTACTTTTGGAAGGCGAAAAACAAGACCCAGCGCGACCTCATCATCATAGTGGGAAATACCCAGAGCATGTCGCCAGAGGGCCAGTACGCGCTGTCTGAAAAACTGCTTGACATTGTCGAGCCATACAAACCAGAATTAATCTACACGCTCGGAGGCCTCGGCATGGGCCAGATGGTTGAGAAGCCCAGGGTTTATGGCGCTGTAACCCACAAGAAGCTCATACCCTCGCTTGAGGAGCTCGGCGTCATCGTAAGAAGGGACGAAATAGGGCAAATCATAGGGGTAAGCGGCCTTTTGCTTGCCCTTTCACGCCTTCGGGGCATCCCCGGGGTGTGCCTCATGGGCGAGACAAGCGGATTCTACATGGACCCGCTCTCAGCAAAGGCCGTTCTTGATGTGCTGGCCACGCTCCTGAACGTCGAGGTCGACATCAAAAAGCTTTCAAAGCGCGCGAAGGCAGCCGAGAAGCGAGTCGCCGAGGCCCAGAAGGTCGAGAAGAAAATCATGGAAGACATGGGCGTCATCCAGAAAAGCGAGCCCACGCCCGATGACATGAGATATATTGGGTAGTTAATTTTAAGTATTTCCGAAGGAAGCTAAATCCATGCTCCTTGACTGCGACTTTCACATCCACAGCCGGTACTCGCAAGCGACTTCAAAGAACATGACGCTTGAGAACATCTCGGTGCAGGCGCCGCGCAAGGGCCTGCATCTCATGGGCACAGGGGATGCGCTTCATCCGGCGTGGCTTTCTGACATTGAAAAACTTAAGGAATTTTCTGAGGGGATTTACGAAAAAAACAATTTCAAATTCATTATCACGACCGAGGTGGAGGATGCCCGTCGCGTGCATCACTTGATTTTTTTGCCTTCTGTTAGCGCGGCAAAGGGCCTTTCCGAGTCATTGAAAAAGCACTCGAAGGACCTTGCGGCCGATGGCCGTCCGAAGCTT
>JAHJSX010000184.1 GCA_018830205.1 archaeon
AACGTCAGCACGATATCCGCATTTGTAATCGCGGGCGCTGGACTCCCGATAGCAAAGCACGGGAATCGTTCAGTGACATCGAAAGCAGGAAGCGCAGACCTGCTCGAGGCCCTGGGCGTGAAAATGGACACGACACCCGAGGACGCCGAGAGAATGATAGAAGAAATAGGCATTGGTTTCATGTTTGCACCTACCTTCCACGGTGCAATGAAGCATGCAATAGGCCCCAGAAAGGAAATCGGCATCAGGACGGTCTTCAATATCCTCGGGCCTCTTACAAATCCTGCAAACGCTGGGGCACAGGTTCTGGGAGTATACGATGCAGAACTCACCGAAAAGATGGCAGGCGTACTCGCAAAACTTGGCACAAAAAGGGCGCTCGTAGTCCACGGTATAGGGGGCCTTGATGAGATTTCCACTTTTGGCGAGACCAAGGTATCAGAACTCAGAGACGGCGAGATAAAAACATATGAGATTAAACCAGAGGACTTTGGAATCAAAAGGGCATCTCCGACGGACCTGTCCGGAGGCGATGCAAGTGAGAACGCAGACATTGCTACACGCTTGCTCAAGAATAAAGAGAAAGGACCGATGAGGGATATCGTACTGCTTAATTCTGCTGCAGGGATATATGTCGGCGGACTTGCGGATTCAATCGCCGAGGGCATATTGTTGGCAGAAGACTCAATAGATTCCGGAGCAGCTTATGATAAGCTGACCGGCCTGATTGACGCATCGAGGAAGGCATGAAAGTAAAAATTTGCGGGCACAAAACGGTCGAAGATGCCAAAAAAAGCGTTGAACTTGGCGCTGACTTTATTGGAGTGATTGTCGAGGTGCCCGTGGATACGCCACGGAAGATTTCAAGGGAAAAGGCGGCCGAGATTGTCCGCGCGATTGAACCTCCTGCACAGGGCGTGATGGTCATAATGCCCGGCACAATTGACGAAGCCATAGAGCTTTATGAGGCTGTGAAGGCCCCCTTCATCCAGCTCCATGGGAATGAAAGTCCAGATTTTGTAAAGGAGCTGAAAAGCAGAGCGCCATGCAAAATAATAAAGGCAATCCACGTAAAAGAAGGGTCAGTTGAATTAGCAAAAGAACATGCAAAATTTGCGGACATTCTCCTCCTTGACACCCCGACAGAAAAAGCAGGAGGCAGCGGCATCACACACGACTGGAGACTCTCCAAACGAATTATAGATGGAGTTGAGATTCCTGTCCTGCTCGCAGGTGGACTTAATCCAGAAAATGTGGAAGAAGCAATAAAGGCTACGCAGCCATATGGGGTTGACACTGCAAGCGGCGTCGAAGATTCTTTTGGAATGAAAGACTACGATAAAGTTAAGAATTTTATTAAAAAGGCAAAGGGCGCCTAATCCTTCCAGAATTCCTTGAAGGTTATCCAGGTCCAGGGGAGCACTTTTTCAAGCTCTTCATCAGACGAATACGCTCTGTCTACTATCTTTCTTTTTTCAAGCGACCTTCTAAGGCGGCTGCCAAGGACTTTTTTCCAGAGCTCCTCGTATTTTTTTAATTTTTCCTCAGAACAATCGTCTTCAGCAACGGCCTCGCTTACAACTCCTGCAGCAAGCTTTCCGGCAAGAATCCCGCTTATAATTCCTGCACCAGATATTGCATCAGTCATTCCGGCCGCGTCCCCAACAAGCAGTACGCCGTCAGCGTATGTTTTATTCAAGGGCCCGCCCACAGGAACAAGGCCCGTGAGTGTGCCGGTAATTTTTGCATTTTTGAATTTCAAAGATGCTGTTGGATGCTCTGCGATGAACTTATTGAGGTACTCTTTTGGCTTCATCCTAGCAAGCGATTTTTTAATCCCGAGCCCCACCTTCGCGCTGTTTTTACCTGTTGGGTAGACCCATACATAAGCCCCGGGCGCGTAACTCACTCCAAAATAAGTCTCGGTTATGGTCGGGTCATCCAGCTCTACGCCTGCCATCTCATACTGAGGACAAATTGCTATTTCTTTTCTATCTTGAGTCTGAAGCCCAGACCACTTTGCCACTCTTGAGAAGATGCCGTCAGCCCCTACCACGACTTTTGATTCTATCTCTTTTTCTTCCCCGTTTTTTTTGTATACGACACCCCGCACATGCCCCTCTTTTTTGATAAGTCCGGTGACCCTTGCATCTTTTAGAATCTCTGCTCCTGCGTCTTTTGCCTGTCTGCCAAGCGCATTGTCAAAAAGCGGCCTATCTACAATGAAGCCCTCCATCCCTGCAGTCTGGACCTCCCCGCTTGGAGAGTATGTCCTCATGTTTTTTACTTCCTGCTGGATGCACGCTTTGTCAATACTAAAGTGTCTTGAAACAAGTTTTGAGACGTACCCGGCGCAGGGAGAAGGAAATCCAGTCTCTTTTTTTCTCTCAAGCACAATGACACGAAGCCCTGCCTCACTTGCAAATTTTGCAACAGATGAGCCGGCAGGCCCGGCGCCAACCACGGCGACGTCGAATTTCATGAAAGAATATCTATTCAAACGATACCTAAATATACTTCCCCTGCAAGGTAAATGTGGAGGTAGAAGTTATGGCAAAATATGTTGTTATTTCAAGTCTTACTGACGAGGGTGCAAAGACTCTTAAGGGAAACCCAAAGAGGGTGAAAGCAGTCAACGAAGAGCTTGAAAAAATGGGGGTAAAGGTTTTAGAGCAGTTCGCTGTGCTTGGAGACTTCGATTTCTTAAATATCGTTGAAGCTCCTGACAACGAAACA
>JAHJSX010000185.1 GCA_018830205.1 archaeon
AACCTCATTTGTAAGCTCTATCGACTCGCGAATCTTCTCGTCGGTTACCTTCTCACCAGTGAGCTTTTCAAGCATGCCCTTTTGATGGAGGAGCTTTTCGTAAATCACTCTCTCCCTTTCTTTCATGTCAAGCCCTGAATCAATCTCTATAAAATCAAAATCCCACTGCTTCCCGACCTTTTGCAAAAGGGAGTTCCACTCTGGAATCTTGGGCGTGAAATCTGTGATAACCCTGTCATAGCCGGGGCACGCGCCAAGAATCGGAGAGCCTGCGCTCCCGTTTACATACCTGCAGACGCACTCGCCGATTCCAAAATGATAAATCCACTTGCTTAGCTTGTAGTTGCCCCTGATAATCGTCCTGTTTAAATCCTCACGCCTTTTGTATATGACAGAAAAAACATCCGCGGCCCGCAGAAGTTCAATCGGAGAACTCGCAAGGGTGCCAACAACATGCCCACCGCTTTTCAAATGCTTGGCCCAGTTGTCCCATACACTCGCATTGTGCTGGTAAATTAGCCTGATTCCCTCTAGCTCCTTTATGTCGCTGTACAGGGGCATCGACTTTTCATCTACGGAAAGCGCTGTTCTGGACAACATATCATCACCCTCTTATCATAATCTCCTTTTTTAACATGTAAAATTCCTTTTTTCCGCTTATATACTTTTTTGAAATTTTGCAATTGACTGGCAAAATTCCTCTTTTTTGTAAAGGGGATACTCGAAGCGCATTTCCCTCTTTTCAACAACTTCGAATTTTCGTGACATCAATGTTTCCCGCATGCACCTGGTGTTGAAAACAGGGTCGTGCCCGGGCCTCCACAGCGCAACCTCCCACATGTCCTGGGGATAAAAATCGCGGGCCGTTGACTTTACTGGCTCAAGGAGCAGCAAACTGCCCCCTTTCTTAACAAGCCCGCCCGCCTGCGCAAGGGCCTCATGGCAGTCTGAGACATACTCAAGAAGCGCGTCACAGATTACAACATCGAAAGTCCCGTATTTGAAAGGGAAGCCCTCTTCGATATCATAGGCCACGAAGTTTGCGTTTTCGTCCCCTAGCCACCCCCTCGTTCGTTTTAAGATAGAGGGAGACATGTTCAGACAAGTCAGGCTCCCTCTTTTCTTTGATACCTGCCTTAGGTATTCCTTCATTCCTGTGGCCGTGTCAAGAACCCTGTCCCCCTTCTTCACATCCATCAGTTCAAGGAAGTTTGCTATCCGCTCCTCTCCTGTTTTTCCAGGCTCGCTTCGCGCCCCTTTCCCAACAGGAATGCTTTTTCGCTCATACCCTTCAAAAAATTCCCTTCTTTTAAAGACATTAAAAATATAATATGCCCCAACCACAAGATTCTGCGCCCTGCCCCTATCATCAAGCGTTATCTCGGCCTTTTTTATTGGACCCTTTCCTGCTTCAAATTTAGCAATCAACTGGTCTCTTTCTTTTTTTAATTCTTTAAGTTTCATGCCCTTCTTCCCATCGCCCGCGGGCGCAATTGCTATGTAAACAAGCCCGTCCCCCACAAGCTCATCAGAATATACGGTGCAGAGCGGCTCGTTTGAAAATGTCTTGAAAATCTCGATTCTATAAGGCCGTGCTTCGGTTATGTCTACAACCTCGCCGAAGGTATGTATGGCCTTTTTCTTCCCCTTCCTCATTCCCATCTTCTGCATTTTTCTCCCCTTAAATTTCCCTTAATTTAAATTCTCCGGCGCACGGCTTGCAGAGCCTGTCCCCGTTTATCTTCAGGGTTTTTAGTTTTTCAGTCAGCTCCCCGCAATTGGCGCATTTAACTGGCTCAGGGATGTACTGCTGGTCAAGCGGGTATTTCAAATCCTCTGGATTTACCTCAACTTCTTTGATGATAAACAAATCGTCGTCGCTCATTTTATGCCACTTTTCGATTAAGCCTCTTTCGTGCGTATCGAGCTCCTCCCTTGCTGCTTCCGCCTCTTCCATGCTCCTTTCTTTTAGCTTGACATAAAAGTCCCTCAACCGCGTGCCGAATTCAATATGCTCCTTATCTATTTCAGGCACAAGGCTCACGCGCACGGCCTTGCCTGTCATCCAGTTGCAGAAGATGCACGAGAATTTCCCGTGGTCAAGGAACACGAGCCTACCGCTCCCGAAGCTGCACGTTGTGGCGCTCGCTATGCCGTCCGCGGCGCAGGTGAGGATTTCAACGGCCGCGGCAAGGTCTTTCTTTCGCTTCAGGTCGAGATGCTTGACTGCCAGAAGCGCCATCCGAGCGCCAAGATAAGAAGCAGTGCAAACGTGGCCGTGAATCTTGGGCACAATCTTTAGCACCTCCGAGAGTGGAGGGTACTTCGGCGGCCCTTTCTTTTTGTGCCTTTCCAAATGCGGCCCGATGTCAAAATCAGGGACAGTCATGATTATGGTTTGGCGGGTGAGTGATAAATATTTTTGGCATGAATGGAATCCCGCAAGTTTTTTATTCTCTGATAATTGATTTGATGTAGGGTGGATGGCAGTGGAGGAAGGAGAGAAAGGCAAGCCAAAGACAGTAGAGGAGGCAGTTGATTACCTCTTATCATCTATGTTGATGGAGGAAAAGAAGATAGTCAAAGAAACACAATTCATTGAATTGATAAAATTCCATCACGGTTGGGGGACGAACATCAGAAATGAACTTGGGTTATGGGGCGATAATCATGAATTGATGAAGGCATGTGGTAAAATACATCCTGATGATGCCTCCATGGTCGTAATAGAAGCTGTTTGGAAACGACTTAATTCAGATGAAGATAAAATAGAAAACATTGAAGAAAAAGAAGAAAAGTCCATACCACTGAAAGAAGGTGAATGTCAATACTACTGGTGTGAGAAGGGGATTAGTGAACTATTCGAGTGTAGGCATTGTAAAGAACTCTTTTGTAAAGAACATGTACCTCCCAAAAAGCCCCAAGTAATAAACATAAAAAATGCAACACCCGCGGAACTGGAAAATCGAAGAAAGCCTGGTCACCCCTGTCCTCCTTATGTGGAACATTATGCAAAAGAACAAGACGAAAAAAAGAATAGATATTGGCATAAACTAAACATATTACTCTCAACTCCTAGTAAAAAGAGCTGGCTTAAAGGACGTACAGAGATTAAATCAAATTATGGGTCAGAAGTGGATTCATCAGCCAATTCTTTAGCACCAATAATTTTCATAATTTTGATTACAGGATTTTTGATATACAGTATTCAAGCAGGATGGTTCAATGATGAAATGGGTATTGAAACTAAGATAATTCAGACAGAACGACCTGGAATAGTTGTGCAGACAACTTTGCCTCCTTCAACGACAAGTCCTCCTCCAAAAATACGTCCGGCCTTCGATGAGTTCATACTTGAGGCCTATCCCAATCTGAGAGAGTACAACAGTCTTTTACAAATCAAAGACGACACCGTTATCAAGGTGCCAGAAGACCTAGCAAGATATTACTTCTCATCAGAAGACGAAACCATTAAAGCAAAAGCAGACGAATGGGGCATTGGTGCAAAGACCTTCAAAGGAAATCTTGCAAACATGATTAACTGGGCCAGAGCAAAAACGAATTACGATTTTGAAAAGGCAGAGGGCAATAATCCCGAATTTCAAACGGCGGGCGAAACGCTTGAAACTGGAATGGGGATATGTGGGGACCAAGCAAGGCTAATGGCAGGTCTTCTATACAATGCAGGTTACACCAATGTTACGCTTATTTCAGCCGACTGCACAAGTGAATATCTGGACGGACTGCACGGATTTGTTTTGTTGTACTATGAAGGAGACGAGTACTACATCGATTTGACCAGTTGGAGAAGTCCTTTTGACTCGGCTACTGCAAGGTTCTATGAAATTAAATGTGAGAACGTATATGAAGTTATGACACCCACAATGTTGATTTCTGATTATTTATGATTAAACCTTCCTTCAACCCTAAAACGAAACCGCCCTAATCTCCCTCTTCCACTTCGTGTATCTTTTTTCTATCCATACCATCAGTTCATTCAATAGAAACCCGATAACCCCAATTGTAAGGATGCCCGCGAACATCCTGTCCGTCTTGAACGTGTACTGGGCATCGATTATCATGAAGCCGAGGCCGCTTCTCGCGCCTATCATCTCTGTGACAATTAGGAGAATCAATGCGACCGCCATGGAGATTCGAAGGCCTGTCATTATGGCGGGGAAGGCCGAGGGCAGTATTATCTTTGTGAGCGTCTGCCTGCGGTTGGCGCCAAAGAGCCTTGCGACCTTCAGGAGGTTCACGTCCACCTCCCTTACGCCCGATACCGTGTTGAGGACGATTGGGAAGTAGCAGGCGAATGCGATTATCATGATTTTTGAGGCGTCCCCT
>JAHJSX010000201.1 GCA_018830205.1 archaeon
CGGGGACCTTCAAGGGCAGCTCCCGGATCGAGCTGGCCTTGATGACCTCGCTCCATCCGATGGACCCGCTCCATGCCAACGCGCTCGAGATCCTGCCGCGCGACGCGGCCGGGCTGTGGCAGCGCGGGGACCTCCTGCTCTCCATCAGGGAGCTGGACCTGATCGTGGTGCTCTCCCCCGACGGCCGTCGCCTGCGCTGGAGCTGGGGCCCGGGTGAGATCGAGCGCCAGCACCACCCGTCGCTGCTCGAGAACGGTCACCTGCTGATCTTCGACAACGGCCAGCGCCAGGGACGCTCGCGTGTCCTCGAGCTCGACGCCAGGGCTCGCAAGATCGTCTGGTCCTACGTCGGCAAGCCGCCCAAGTCGTTCTTCTCTCCGATCCGCGGGGGGTGTCAGCAGCTGCCGAACGGAAACACGCTGATCACCGACTCCGAGCGCGGCCGGGCCTTCGAGGTGACACGGGACAAGCAGCTGGTCTGGGAGTTCTACAACCCGGACCTGCAACCCTTCGTCAAGGAGCAGCTGCGGGCTCCGATCTACCGCATGCTGCGCTTTGCCCCCGACGTGCTGACGAGGGCGGGCGGACGCCAGCGCGGCCCATCGAAGCGGTAGCTGTTGTAGATCTCGAAGCGGGGGGGCGGATTCTTGACCCGGATGAAGCCCACGCGGTCCCCCGGGAGGTCAAACTGCTCCAGTCGACAGCCCGGCCGGCAGCGGAGCGTCTCGAACCAGTGGAAGCGGAGCACGAGATCGGGCCCGCGCGCGTCCTCCACCACGATCCGATTGAACTCCTGTTTGGCGATCCGCCCCTGACCGCGCAGAAAGTAGCTGGGCTTGAACCTGGTCTCGTAGATGCGCACCGGCCCGATCAGTCGGCGGAGCTTGAGCAGATCCTTGCGCCACTCCAGGCGCGGCTTGACATCGGTCACCAGCACGAACCTCACGGCATAGCGCTCGAGGTACTGCTGCAGCGCCTGGCCCGGCAAGACACCGTCTTCATTCAGCCGGAAGAGGTAGGCATCGCCGTGGTAGATGCCGCGCTGCTCGATGCCGGAGAGCAGCGGGAGATCGCTTATCGCGGCCAGGTGCTCCCCGAGCATGAACTGCTGCACCAGGACGCGCCCCTGCCCCTTGAGCTGCGGCCTCAGCCAGTCGCGCAGCTCCTCCACCACCTTGGGCGGATTGTTGTGCTTGAATGCGTAGGGGCGGTGCTCGATGAAGCCGACCAGGGCGTTGGGCTTGCGCTGCTGCAGCGGCTTGGGCTTCGGCACCTCGGGCAGCGCCTCGGGGAAGTAGTAGAGCACGTTGTGGACGAAGCGCGGAATGATCAGCAACAGCGCGAAGCCGAGCAGCAGCTGGGCCGGCCGCCCCATGGCGCGAATGCGTGACGGACGGAGCAGCCCCGAGAGCAGAACCACCGCGGGGATCACCGCTGCCAGCATCGCGGGGCCGATGTGGCGATAGGGCTGGGACATCTTGATCTTGGGGAAATACCGCCCGAAGTAGGCCAGGCAGAGCGCGCAGACCAGCAGGACGAGGAGGGGCCCCAGGCGCCGGTCGCCCTCCTTACGCCAGCGGTAGAGACAGACCGCGCCGGCCGCGAAGGCCAGAACGCGCAGCATCGTGCGCACGGGCGGGCCGGTCTGCAGGTCGTCGATCATCAGATCGAGGAAGTCCCAGAGCAGGTAGAGCGGGCCGGGGTAGAGAAAGGCGGTCTCGTCGATCAGGTAGTGGGTCAGGCGCAGGGCAGGGAGCAGCCAGATCAGGGCCGTCGCCAGCGCCGCGCAGAGCGTCAGGCCGAGGGCCAGGTGGTGCACCCGGGGCAACCGCCGCAGGTCTCGCAGGTAGAGCCACAGACAGGGCGCAATCAGGGTCAGCGAGGCGTAGGGGTGCAGCAGCGCCAGCTGCGACGCGACCAGCGCGACGGCGAGCCAGAGCCAGGGGCGGCCAGCTCCCCTGGGGCCAAGCGTGCGATAGAGCAGCCCCACCAGCAAGACGATCAGGTAGCTCGCGGCGCCCCATGAGATCATGCCGCAAAACCAGATCCAGTGCATGAAGGAGTCGAAGAACCAGAGCAGCACCCAGAAGAACGCGACCGCCACGGCCTGCCACCGCGTCAGGCGGAAGAGCCGAGCGGCCAGAAACCCGACCAAGGGGAGCAGCAGGTGCACCAGCACGACGTAGAGCTTGAAGGCTCTGGCCTGGTGCATCCCCAGCCGCAGCATGGCGACGACAAACAGCTCGAGGGACTTGCTGCTCAGGTCCTCCAGCGCGCCGATGGGGTGACCGGCCAGCTGCAGCGGGTCGTAGCCCCAGAGCCTGCCCCAGCCCTGCCAG
>JAHJSX010000186.1 GCA_018830205.1 archaeon
AAGACGCTTTCTGCTGTTGCAACGGGGTATGCATCCAACCTTATCACAAGGAGCGCGGACGTGATGATTAAGGAGGGCCGCAAGCTCGTTTTGGTGCCACGCGAGACCCCCCTTAGCGCAATCCACTTGGAAAACATGCTAAAACTTTCAAGGATTGGTGTTTCGATTCTTCCCGCAATGCCTGCGTTTTACCCAAAACCAGAGCAAGTTTCTGATATGGTGGACTTTATAGTCGGGAAAATCATGGATAATCTTGGAGTGGAAAACGACATGTTCAAGAGGTGGGGCCAGTGAGGGATTTCTTGAGGAAGGACGTCACGATAACAAAGGAAGTCAGCACAGAATATGAAATCGCGCGCATTCTTTCTGAGAACAAAGAGAGCACCGTGTTTTTTGAAAATGTCAAAGGTTACCCCGATTTTACCATGGCAGGCAATCTCACCCCGACAAGGGAGCGGGTGTGCGAGGCCATCGGCACGACGCCTGAGGATTATATCAGTTACGTTGCAAAAGCCATAGACAATCCAATCGAGCCTGTCGTTGTCGAGGGCGAGGCGAGGGTTGAAACATCGCTTGACAAACTCCCGATTTTAAGGCATTTTGAAAAAGATGCTGGAAGGTACATCTCATCCGGGATAGTCGTTGCAAACGACCCGGAATATGGCAGGAATGTTTCCATACACCGCATGCTTCTTTTGGATGACAGCACGTTCACGATTCGCATTGTCGAGCGCAGGCACCTTGACCATTATGTGCAGAGGGCCAAAGAGCGCGGCGAGCCGCTTGATGTGGCCGTTGCGATAGGGTTTCACCCGGCAGTGCTTTTTGCTTCAGCCTACTGTGTGCCGGAGGGTTATGACGAGTTCAAGCTCGCGTCCGCGCTTCTTAGAAAGCCGCTCGAGCTCGTGAAATGTGGGAATGGCATTGAGGTCCCAGCAAATGCGGAGATAGTAATCGAGGGGCAAATCATGCCGGATGAGCTTGCGAGTGAAGGTCCTTTCGCAGATGTTACAGGCACCTACGACATTGTTAGAAAGCAGCCGACTTTGAAAGTATCGCGCGTCACAACGAGGGAGAACCCGATATACTACGCGCTTCTGCCATCAGCCGGCGAGCACAGGATGCTCATGGGGATGCCCAGGGAGCCAGGGATTTACAGCGCCGTTTCAAAGGTAGCGAACGTAAAGAACGCGTGCCTGACCGACGGCGGCTGCAGCTGGCTGCACGGTGTTGTCTCAATCAAAAAGGAAAACGAAGAGGACGGAAAGAACGCGATAAATGCTGCGTTTGAGGGCCACCCCAGCATGAAGCACGTGATAGTTGTGGATAGTGATGTCGATATTTTTGACACGAATGAAGTGGAATACGCGGTGGCAACGAGATTTCAGGCAAACCGCGATGCGGTTATAATAGAGGGCGCAAAGGGCTCGTCCCTTGACCCAAGTGCGGGAGAGGGTTCGGTAACAACCAAGGTCGGCATCGATGCTACGAAGCCTCTTGGAAAAGAAGGATACGATAGAGCCGAGTTCGGATAAGATGGAACTTACAAAGAGTGAGGAAAACATCCTTCAGGGCAAGGAGGGAGAGGGCAAAAAGAAGGCCATGGAAATTCTTGTAACCCTCGGGGAAATAAACGAAGCAGAGAAGCTGATTCCGGTTAAAAGCGTGCAGGTTTCCGGCGTTTCGTACATGACCATCGGGGACGCGGGCCTTGATTTTATAAGGGACTGGGCGAATGCGGGTGCGAAAGCGGCCGCATTTGCGACGCTGAACCCAAGCGGCGTTGACATTGACATGGCAGAAGAGCTTGGGTATCCAGAGGACTTCACAAAAAAACAAAAGCAGATAATCGATGTCTACACAAGCATGGGGATAACGCCCTCGTGCACGTGCACCCCGTACCTTGCCGGGAATGTCCCGAAAAGCGGCGAGCACATCGCCTGGGCCGAGTCATCAAGCGTGATATATGCAAATTCGGTGCTAGGGGCAAGAACGAACGTTGAAAGCGGGGTATCAGCACTAGCATGTGCAATAGTAGGAAAGACGCCTTACTACGGACTTCACATCGAGAAAAATCGCAAACCGACATTCGAGGTCAAGGTTGAGGCGGACATCAAGGACGCCGCCGATTACGCAGCGCTTGGGTATATCATAGGGCAGGAAAGCGAGGGCATACCGCTCTTTCGCGGCATAAAACCATCTAAAGACGAAATGAAGCTAATGGGCGCGGCCCTCGCCACAGGCTCTATACACATGTTTCATGTTGATGGCATAACACAAGAAAAAATAAAAGAAGAAAATTTAGAAAAAATAATTTTTACAAAAAGCGACCTAAAAGACGCTTATGCCAAGCTGAACACCGAAGACGAGCCGGACGTAGTCTGCATCGGGTGCCCCCACTGCAGTGTCGAGGAAGCAGTGGAAGTGATTAAATCCAATCCGAAAAAAGAGACCTGGATATTCACTGCAAGGAAAAATAAAGACGCGATTGAAAAGCACGCGAGGGGCAAGAACGTGAAAATAATCTCTGACACGTGCATGGTTGTATCGCCCCTAAAGGCGCTTGGAATCAAGTCTGTTGGCGTAAACTCTGCGAAGGCCGCCTTTTACTGCAGGAACCTCTCAGGCCTCGGCGTGAAGTTTGACAAAATTAAAAACCTGATAAAATGAAGCTACTTTTGTGCGCCGCAAGCGCCAGAGCCCTGGCCGAGTCAGCAAAAAAAGCAGGATATGAATTTGCCTCGCTTGATTTTTTCGGGGACGTAGATACAAAGGAGGCAGGTAGGAATTACTCGCTAAGGGAGTTTGGGGATTCTTATTCGACTGAAAGTTTGTACAACCGCGCGCTGGGGCTTGACTTCACGCACGTTGTATACGGCGCAGGATTTGAGAACTACCCTGAATTAGTAGAGGGATTTGAAAAAAGGGCCCTGGTAGTTGGAAATGACTCAAAGACATTAAGACATGTGAGGGACTGGAGGAATTTTTTTTCTAATTTAGAAAAAGCAGGAATAAAATTCCCGAAGACAGAGATTGTGAGGGCAGGGAATGCCCAAGTTTCAAATGGCAAAATCCTGAAGTCAAAGAAGACGGGCGGGGGCCACAGAATCCACACGTCAGGCGAAATGTTCGACGCGGACGAGGAGGTGCTTTCACAAGACCTCATAAGCGGCACACTGATATCTACCTGCATTGTGGGCGATGGGAATGAATGCAGGTTTTTGGGCGCGACAGAGCAGATTGCGGCGCCTGATTACCTGTACCTTGGAAATATCGCGCCGCTTGAAACAACAAAAGAGGTTGAGGAGACATCAGTTGTGATAGGCGAGATTTTTAATCTTAGAGGTGTTAATGGGATTGATTTCATCATGGCAAAGGACGGCCCCTATGCGCTTGAGGTGAACCCAAGGCCAACAGGCGCGATGGAGGTGCTTGAGATGGCATACGGCGTCAACATGCTGGACATGCACGTAAAGGCATGCAAGGGGGACCTTGATTTTAAGACAACGAGAAAGGGACGATTCTATGGCAAAAAAATTATCTATGCCGCCGACCGCACGAAATTCAGCCTCACGAAAAGACCAATATTTATTAAAGACGTGCCCCACGATGGGTATATAGAGGAAGGCGGCCCCGTATGCACAGTAATCGCCTCGGGCGCAACCATTGACGAATGCAAGGGGGACCTTGCAAAAAAGGAGAAGAAATATGAAAATCTACGGCAGGAAAATCTCTAGCGGCAAGGCTGAGGGTGAGGCCCTCGTGAGTACGCAGGCCATAACATTCCTTGGAGGCGTAGACCCTGATACAGGAATAGTCACCGAAAGCGGCCACGAGCTTGAGGGAGAGTCCGTCGCCGGCAAGATTCTTGTATTTCCAAGGGGCAAGGGCTCAACGGTCGGCGTTTACACGATATACGGCATGAAAAAGAAAGGCACAGCACCGGCCGGAATCATCAACGTGAAATCAGAGTCAACCGTAGCAGCAGGCGCGATAATCTCAGGAATTCCGATGCTTGATTCGCTTGAGGGCGACCCTCTTGCACAAATAAAGACAGGGGACAACATCAAAATCAATGCCGACGAGGGCTACGTCGAGGTAGAGAAGTGATTGTAGGCAAGGAAGACATCGAGGGATTCCAAAAAAAGGTAGAAAAAGGGTTTGATGTCATAAACAGTGCTGTGGGGGAAGGTTTTGTAGCATTTGACGTAAGTCCCAAACAAACGCATGAGGAGTCCTACAACAAAGTGTTTGAGGCATTCGAGGGAGAGGAGCATATACCGCTTTACAGGAAGACCAAAAAGGGCCTCAGGGTTCTGGTAGTTCCTAAAAAGAAAAAGAAAAGAGAGATAAGCTCCCTTACACATCTTGCTCTTCTAATTCTTACAGCAATGACAGTCACGTGGGCCGGTTATGTCTGGTGGGCAGAGGGAAACCTGGGCCAGAGCGTAATGTTCGCTGCCGCCCTTATGGGAGTTCTTGGCATCCATGAACTCGGGCACACGGTTGCATCAAGGATGCGAAAGATTGATGCAACACTCCCCTTTTTCATACCTGCACCGCCAATGATATTCCCATTTGGAACTTTTGGCGCTGTCATCTTCATGGGTTCGCCTGCAAAAAACCGAAACTCCCTGATTGATGTGGGCCTCGCAGGACCTGTTGCAGGTTTTCTAATCAGCATCCCCATAGCGATAATCGGGCTTAAGCTTTCGACCATTGCTCCGATATCAACGATTGCGGGGGAGGAATACGTATTCACAATGCCGCTTATCCTCCACATGCTTTCAAATTACTTGCTTGGCCCAATTTCCCCTGATACCGTAATCCAGCCCCACCCAATCGCCATGGCAGCATGGGCAGGGTTTTTCGTGACGGCGCTTAATATCCTTCCAATGGGGCAGCTTGACGGGGGCCATGTGATAAGGGGCCTTTTTCCAACGCATTTTAGAAAAATATTCTTTGGAGTGGCAGTTGTTCTGCCTTTTATCGGGATACTCTTTCTCTCGCCGATATGGATATTCTGGGTAATCCTCACATGGCTGCTCACGAGGCTCAACCATCCGGGCCCGCTGAACGACGTATCCGAGATGGATAGAAGAAGAAAATTTTATGGTGCAGCGATTCTGCTGCTGCTTTTGATACTGTGCTTTACACCTGCACCGGTGATTGACGCAGAACTGCTCAGCAATGTATAATCCCTAAACCATTATTATGTCCCATATAGGTGCAAGATAGCAACATTTATATATTAAGTTTTAGTTTAATTATATCAAATAATGATTTAATTGGGGGAACTCTTGATGGCCACAGGAATTAGCATAAGTGAAGGCATTTTAAATAAAACAGATAAGTGCGAAAAAGACTTTTCATGCCTTTCTTCAAATAAGGAGGGCATATGCAAGGTAGAATCTGTTATAAATGAAGGCATGAAAATCGTCAAATGCAAGGGGCCTTCCTGCTACTATAGCATCTCATATGGGTATTCCAGCATTTGCAACTGTCCAACCCGAAACGAAATTTTCAATAAATTTAAGTTTTAGACCACCTTTTTTACTGGGCCGTCCTTATTTACATTAAAATATAATGGCATTTTTTGGAGTTATGTATAAAAAGGTTAAAATCAAGGTATTTTGTGATGGAGACCGAAATAGGTTTTATTGACCGCTCGGAGCTTACACCCGGTGGCAAGGACACAGAAATCTGCATCGAGTGCAGGGTAAAGGGCCTGAACCTGTGCGAGATTGACGAGATATGCCAGCTTCGGCTTGCAAGCGCCCTTGGCGATAAGAAAGCCTCCGTACTTTTGAGTTCCATTGATTTTGCAAGCGAAAAGGGCCTGATTGAGGTGAGGACCGTGCGTGTCAGGGGCAAGAACAGGCCGAGCCGGTTCATAAAGATTACAGAGCAAGGGAATATGTTCTTCGGCACCGGGAAATAGAGATGAAAGTCCATGACCGCTGCAAGACATGCCTTCTAGAGCAAAGTGCGCGAACTTTTTTTATTGTAGGTCTTGATGACAAAGCGAGGAAGGATGCTCTCAAATACATGGAGGACTTCATAAATGAGAGATTCACGCCTGAGAGAATTACAGCAGAGCTTGGCACAGAAGTCCACAAGGAGCTTAAGAGAATTACAGGAAAAGACCCCTACGACATCGAAAAGAAGCGCTCGAATAAGGCGGCACTCGCGCTTGTTCCATATGCAAGGGCTCTGATTGAGAGATCCGATGACCATCTTTTCCAGTCCTTCAAAATCGCGATTGCCGGAAATTTGATAGATTTTGGGACATACGACTTCGACGTTGAAGAAAAGGCATCTGAAATCAGGGATGCGCTAATGGACGAGTTCGAAATCGATGCCTCTGAAAAGTTAAAGGAACAAATAAAAAATTCAAAGAAAATCCTCTACCTCTGCGACAATGCCGGCGAGATTGTATTTGACAAGCTATGTATAGAGGAAATCCAGAAGCTCGGGCCTGTCGTCACGGCAGCTGTCAAATCAGGGCCAATCGTAAACGATGCGACAATGGAGGACGCGAAAGTGGCAGGGCTTGACGGCGTGTGCAGGGTAATTGAGACAGGGACAGACAGTGTTGGCGTGAATCTAGAGGAAGCAAGCATGGAGTTCAAGGAAGAGCTTACATCCACAGACCTCATAATCGCAAAAGGCCAGGGCCACTTCGAGACGATGGATGATATGAAACTGCCGATTGCGTATCTTTTAAAGGCAAAATGCAAGACTGTTGCCCATGCGCTTGATGTTGAACTAAAGTCAAGTGTTGTGATGCTTAATCATACTTTGCAAGAAAACGTATTTCCTCACCTCAATCCAGGCAAAGAGACAAAAAAAGAACCACAGGAGGATTCAATTTTTAATATTATAAAACTTAAACAAAGTTTATCAAACATTACCTTGCCAAAATGGACTCGTCGGTGGGTGAGCAGGATGGAAATACTTCAAAAAAGAGCTCATTTTTCAATCTTTATTACTAGTGGTGTAATTTTATTAGCATTTTTATCAGTTAGTTCTGGATACATTTCTCTTGAAAATTTAATGGGAGCAAGTAAGGAAACAATGCCAGCAGAAACCCCAAAAATACCAAGTAATGGCGTAGTAATTGGCGGTGCAGGATTCATTGCCATTTTTGCATTTTTGTGGGTAAGAATTGAAAATCTGAAAAACGACTATGAAAGTGTTTCTAAAGACATAGGCGAAATTAAAGACAATATCAAAAAGATGAGAAACGAAGTTGAAGAAAATGTTAGAGAGATTAAAATAGATGTAGAAAAAGAAACCGCAGAGATAAAAAATGAAATAAAGAGGTCTTCATAAAATGTCAATGATAGGTAAAATGGCGGGTTTGTACACTTTTCTTGTTTATATGCTGAATGTGATTGTTGGCGGCCTGTTGCTTGGAGCTTTTTATATTGAAGTGTATTTTAAGAGTCAAGCATTAACTCTTTTATCTTCTATTATTCTCATAACAACTGGTGTGTTTTCATTATATTCCCAGGGAAAATATTCAGATAAAAAATGGCGAACACGATATTTAAATTGGTTTGATTTGGATATTAAAAATGATTATCATCTGTTTTTCTTAAATTCCTTATTCCTTTTAATATTTGTAATAATTACTTTTGTTGTACTTGAAGTTTTTTAAACGCGCTTCCTGTCCCTCTAAATCTTATTCATAACAAGCCCCGTTAAAAGCTTTGGATAAAAATATGTGGCCTTGCCTGGCATCTTCTCCCCGTTTTGGGCAATACGCTTTACCTCTTCGAGCTTTGTTGGGTTGACAAAGATTACGACGTTTCCTTCCTCTTTTGATTTATCAACCGCCTCAGACTCATCTATAATGTATGAAAGGTGGTCCTTTCCAACAATAAGGTCGATTAGGAGGGTGTGGATTACAGTTACATCAAGCATCTTCCAGTCCCTTGACTTCCCGTGATTTGCCATATTGTCCATCACGCTTTCATCTTTCAGGTGCAGGAAGTAGCACTCGCCGCCGAAGCACATGCCAAAGACATGATGTTCGCGGTTCATCGCCTTTAATTTTTCAAACATCACCGTCTCTCCCACCTTCTCAACATCGAAATACTTCTCAACCTCCCACATCTGGGATATATCAAAACCAACATTGCTCAAAAGCCTGTGCGCAGGCAGAATCGTAATGCCGCCGCTTGCCATGTTCGTGTAGTACATCATAGTGTAATCGTAGGCATCCGAACCGTTCTCCTCGCGAATTTGGTCCCGGAGCATCAGGGCCGTTGTGTAACGGTGGTGGCCGTCTGCTATAAAGAGCTGCTTTTCCTTCATCTCTAGTGCGACTTTTGCGATAACGCCAGCATCGTCAATCTTCCAGAAGCGATTGGCAACGCCATCGGAATTTACTTCGTAGATTGGGGGTGCTTTAATTTTTTCTTTGATTATTTCCTCAACCTTTTTTTCAGGGTCAGAGTACATAGTGAATATCTGCGAGAGGTTCGTCTTGGTGGTGCCCATGAGGTGCAGGCGGTCGCCTATGGCCTTCTTCAGGGTCTCTTCGTGGGGCAGAATCACATTCTTCTCGTACTCCTCAAGCTTTACAAGCGATATCAGCCCAAGCATCCGCCTGTTTTCGTCTTTTCCGGCGATTCTTGCAGAATACTTCTGCTCGAGGATGTATATACTGGGCTTCTCATCACGGATGAGAACCCCTTCCTCAAGCCAACTTTTGAGATAGTCCCTTGCCCTCGTATAGGGATTATTGTCCGGGGTGTCATCGGCGTATTTTTCCCCAAGAATAAGCCTTATCACGTTTTTGTCGTGAAGTGTGTGAAACTTGCGTGCCTCATCAGGTGATATAACGTCATATGGGGGCGCGACCACATTCCCTATATCGACATCTTCTGAATACCTGATGCCCCGAAACGGCAGAATTTCAACCATGATAGGGCATGTCCAAGGGGATATATTAATATTACTCTGGCAAACGACCTATTATGAACATCACTGATGAGGTGGATATGTTTGAGGCATTCCAGAGGTCTGCAGGTTAACAGACCTTCTTCAGTCGCCGCAGCTGTCGCTTGTACAGCCGCAACCTTGCTGTTCGGTCATCTTTTTCGCGCAATCCATGCAGATATGAAGATTCCCTGTGCCGTCGCAAAGAATCACTGACCCATCATGGTTGTTTAACTCATTATTGCAGCCGTCCATATCGCAGGCGCGGGGGA
>JAHJSX010000187.1 GCA_018830205.1 archaeon
AGAATTGCCGCAAGATACCGGGCATGCGTTTTTTTCATGGATTAAGAATAGACATCGTAATATTTGTAATATTCCTCTACTCTCTAAGCACCTATTCTTCTTTTGACTTCCCTGTAAAACTCGCGGACGTCCCCGAGGTCCTGGCGGAAGCGGTCCTTGTCCATTATCTCGCCGGTTTCGACGTCCCAGAACCGGCAGGTGTCCGGCGTTACCTCGTCTGCGAGCAGGAGGTTTCCGTCCTTGTCGCGCCCGAACTCGAGCTTGAAGTCCACAAGTGTGATGCCCTTTTCAAGCAGGAATTTTGAAAGAATCGAATTTACCTTTAGCGTAATCTCGCGCAATTTGTCTAGCTCGGCCACGTCCCGTGCCGCGCCAAGAGCAAGCGCAACCGCGTCGTTCAGGAATGGGTCATGGTATGCGTCGTCCTTGTATCCCATCTCAACGAGGGGCGGGTTGAACTTCTGCCCCTGTGTAAAGGGATATCGCTTCAGGATGCTCCCTGTTGCAATGTTGCGGCAGATTACCTCGAGGGGTATTATTTTGACGCGCTTTACGATGTGCTTTGTTGGCGGCTCGAATCGTATGAAATGGGTGTCTATGCCGGCATCAATCAAAACCTCAAAAAACTTCGCGGATATCTCGGCGTTGAGCGCGCCCTTGCCCTCTTTTGAGGCCTTTTTCGCGCCGTCGCCTGCCGTCAGGTCGTTGCGGAACTCCATGACGTATGTGTCGCCGTCGCCCTCAATAACGCTCTTTGCCTTGCCCTTGTAAACTTCCATGGGGGAAGCTCGCATGGAGCATTATATATATTTTACCGCGTGCATAAAAAAAGAAGCGCCCGTAGTCCAGCCTGGATAAGATAGAGGCCTCCGGAGCCCCAGACCCGGGTTCAAATCCCGGCGGGCGCGTTTCAATCCACTCGAAATCAGGCGCCAATTGACAGCCAGAGTGGATGATTTCTCGCGTCTTGACCCTTAAACAGTTCGCTTGCAGCGAACTGGATTTTCTTTTCCTAAAAGAAAAGGCCGGCCATCATGCTTATATCACTTGCCGGAACAATAACACGCATGTTAAACGAGATAACCGAGGGGTCTACGCGCCTTCTGGTTGCCGAGAAGGGCACCCTGGGAAAGACCGACAAAGGCAGGGAAAAAAAGGCCCCGGTGTTCTACAATCCCCGCATGAAAATTAACCGGGATGTATGCTGCGCGTTTGTTCGGACGCTTGATGATATTACATTCGCTGACACGCTCGCAGGAAGCGGTGCCAAGGGCATAAGGGTGGCGGTTGAGGCCGGGCACAAAGTGCACTTGAACGATGGGAGCATGCATGCGTTTGACTTGATCAAGAAAAATGCAAAGTTAAACAAAGTCAAAGTGGACGTATCAAACGAAGATGCAAATCTCTTTCTTGTGAAAAATAAGTTTGATTTTATTGACATCGACCCCTTTGGGACTCCCGTTCCTTTTTTGGACAATGCGGTCATGGCAGCAAAAAAAGATGGGTACCTTGGAGTGACTGCAACCGACACTGCTCCGCTTTGCGGAGTATACCCAAAGGCATGCTTCAGGAAATATGGAGCAAAGCCCTTGCACTCAGAATTCTGCCATGAAGTTGGACTCAGAATCCTGCTGGGGTATGTTGCAAGGACCGCCGCCAAGTACAAAAGGGGGCTCAAATGCCTGCTCTCGCATTCCACCGAGCATTACTTCAGGCTGTACGTATCGCTTTCAACCGGCAAGCAAAAGGCGGATGCATCGCTTCGCGAAATCGGGTATGTGTATTACTGCAGGAAATGCCTGCACAGGGAATATAAAAAAGGGTTTCTCCCGGAAGAGGGCGTATGCAAATGCAAAAACCCGTTTGAAGTCGCGGGGCCCCTGTGGCTTGGGAAAATAAAGGACGACCCGGTTTTGAAGTCGGTGATAAAGGGGTCCTATTACCTGAAAAGCCCGAAGACTGAAAGGCTGCTTAATACTATTCTTGAGGAAATCGATGCGCCCTTCTATTTTGACGTTCACAAAATATGCAAGAACAAAAAGATTAATTCCCCGCCCTTTGATGAAATTGTTGAGGCCCTTCTGGAGGAAGGTTATAGCGTGTCGAGGACCCATTTTTGCAAAACTGGCATCAAGACAGACGCGCCTCTAAATGAGTTGTTACCACTCCTCTTCGCCTGAGCAGAACTCGCATCGCTCGTCTGCAGGGTCGCCGCATGAGTCGCAGAACTTTTTCTTGCATGCCTGACAGGTGTCAAGCTCCTCTGCGTCTGCACCACAAATATTACATTTTGGCATGGTTCTATCTCAAACCCTTCCCCACTATATAGATTTCGGAGCTTTGGTCCCTTGATGCCTTTGGTTTTGTTCTTTTTACGTAGTTAAACGCGGCCTTGACCTCCCTATAAAAATCATCGACCTCTGCGCCCTGGAATACCTTGATGAGGAAATTTCCGCCTGGCTTCAGGATGTCCTTTGCGAGTGCGAGGGCGCTTCTTGAAAGCTCAACCGAGCAAATGTGGTCGATGTCCCATACGCCCGAGATATCAGGGGATGCATCGGATACCACCACGTCTGCTTTTCCTATTCTTTCCTTTATTTGGGCAATAACTTCGGGTGTTGTAAAATCTCCCTTTATTGCAGCTACATTGTCATGCTCAAACGGCCTTATATCACTCAAATCAACGCCCACTACCTTCCCTTCACTCCCCACAAACTCCCGCAAAACCTGCATCCAGCCTCCGGGCGCGGCGCCAAGGTCAAGCACCTTGTGGCCTTTCTTTATAATCTTGAACTTCAAGTTCAGCTGCTTTAGCTTGTATGAGGCGCGCGAGCGGTATTTTTCCTGCTTTGCCTTCTTGTA
>JAHJSX010000188.1 GCA_018830205.1 archaeon
AGATAATGGCCGCAAACCCAGGGATTTTCACGCCTGAAAAGGTTGCGCTTGATATCGGCGCCGCGCCAGGAGGCTGGACGAGGGCCATGGCATCAAAATTAAAAAAGGTGATAGCAGTTGACAGGGCAAAGCTTGACCCAGGGGTAACCGCGCTTCAAAATGTTGTACACTTAAAGGAGAGGGCTGAGAACCTTTCCCTCGAAGAAGAGTTTGATATACTATCAAATGATGCAAATCTACTGCACATGCAGTCTGCACAAATCAGCCTGGACCTCGCAAAAAAATACCTTAAAAAAGGAGGGGTGATGATACACACCGTAAAATTAGGAGTCATTCCAAGGACAGGAAGCCCTGCAGCAAAAAGTTTAAATCATGCGGCAGGAGAGGTTAAAAGTGAGTTTGAAAGCGCCGGCATAACTTGCGACACAAAGAAACTCAAATACAATACAAGAAACGAGACAACGATAATAGGAAGAAAGTAAAAATGGAAATGAAATGGGCCTTCATAATTGGAATAGCGATACTCCTTTTCACTATGTATTATCTCGAGCGCGAGATGGAGAAGAAGCAGATTTTCTGGCTCTATGCAGGACTTGGCGTTGTACTTAGCATAATGTCGGTGCGCGCTGTTGCCCAGCAGGCACATAATTCTGACTTCTATCTCATATTTGCAGTTCTGTCTATATTAATCGCGATTTTGTATTTTGACGAAGAGGAAGAAAAAGCACCCCCTCAAAAAGATAAAGAAACAAAGAAGAAAAAACCCAAAAAGAAGAAAAGCAAGGGAATATAATGTACAGGCTCACCGAGGAAGGACAGAGGTACCTTGAGCGGGGGCTGCCGGAACGGCGCTTGCTAGAAATTCTTGAGTCTCCGCTTGAAATTAAAGAGGCATCAGTTAAGCTAGAGGATTTCAACATAGCAATGCAGTGGGCCAAAAAGGAGGGATGGGTGGAGGCAAAAGAAGGCATGCTTCACCTCATCGAGAAACCAGGAGAATTTCAAGTAGAAGAGGCATTAAAGAAGGTTTTAAAAAAAGATGAATTGGACGGCGACATTGCAGAAGTCCTGCTCTCTCGAAAACTCATAGAAGAAATACGCGACGACATCATGCAAAGGGCAAAAAAGCTTGTTGGAACGGAAATCACAGAGCTTCCCGAGGAGCTGATTTCGACAGGGCTCTGGAGGGAAGTGAAATTCAAGCCCTACAACGTCGAGTCCCCTGGAAAGCAAATTCATCCCGGGAAAAGGCAGCCATACCAGCGTTTTATCTCAAGCATGAAGCGCAAGCTTGTGGAGCTTGGTTTTGTGGAGGTCACGGGCCCTGCAATTGAGACCGAGTTCTGGAATTTTGATGCCCTTTTCCAGCCGCAGAACCACCCCGCGCGCGACTGGACGAGCACGTACCAGCTGAAACACCCAAAACACGGGAAGCTGCCGGACGAAAAAATCGTCGAACAGGTAAGTGCAACCCACCAGGACGGATGGACAACGGGTTCCACTGGATGGAAGTACAGGTGGGACCCAGAAATTGCGGCAAGGCTCATGCCCCGTGCACACGGCACGTGCCTTTCTGCAAGGACACTCGCCTCTGGTCCAGACATACCCGGAAAATACTTCGGGATAGCCCGCTGCTACAGGCCGGATTTTCTCGATGCAACACACCTCATTGAGTTCAACCAGGCAGAGGGAATTGTAATAGGCGAGGATTTGAACTTGAAAAACCTGCTCGGAATCCTTGAGATTTTTGCGCGTGAGATTGCAGGGGCAGAGGAAGTAAAGTTCCTGCCTGATTATTATCCTTTTACAGAGCCATCGGTTCAGCTTTCAGCAAAGCATCCAGAGCTTGGCTGGATAGAATTTGGCGGATCCGGGATTTTCCGAGAGGAGCTTACAAAACCCCTGGGAATCGACGTGCCTGTGCTTGCATGGGGCATAGGGATAGACAGGCTCGCCATGTTCAAGCTCGGAATAAATGACATCAGGTACCTGTTTGCCAAGGACCTCGCATGGCTAAGGGAGTCAAAGGTGGTATAATGCCAAAGATAGAGATTTCCCTTGATGACCTGCGAACGCTTCTTAGATCGAGCATATCATACGATGAGCTTGAGGAGCGCGGCATTCTTTTTGTAAAGGGCGAGATTGAGGGCTTCAGTGATGACATGCTGACAGTTGACATAAAGGACACAAACAGGCCTGATTTGTGGAGCGTTGAGGGCATCGCAAGAGAGCTCCGCGGGCACTATGGCGTGTCCGAGGGCCTTCCAAAAATAAAGATAGAAAGCTCCGGCATCTCGATGAATGTAAACAAGAAGGTGGAAAAAGTCAGGCCAAAGACTGTCGCAGCAGTGGTCAAGGGACTTACCTTTGACGATGAGTTCATAAAGCAGATAATCCAGCTCCAGGAGAAGATTCACATGACCTACGGGCGCAACAGGTCTGAGTGCGCAATCGGTGTTTATGATTTTGACCAGTTAGTCCCGCCTATAAATTACACGACAGTAAAACCTGACGGAATCAAGTTCGTACCTCTTGATTTTTCAGAAGAAATGACGCCCAGAGAGATTCTGGAAAAACATCCAAAGGGCAGGGAATACGCACACATCATCGACAAATTCGATGAGTACCCATTGATGATAGATTCAGAGGAAAACGTGCTTTCAATTCCTCCAATCATTAACTCAGTTTACACTGGAAAGGTCTCACAAGAGACAAAAAACGTGTTCATTGAAATGACAGGGAATTCCCTTGAGCGCCTGCAGGTTGCCCTGAACGTTCTGGTGGCGGCCTTCCATGATAGGGGCGGCACGGTGCAAAGCGTTGAGGTGAACTATCCTCGCGAGACCGTTGTAACCCCTGACATGACTCCCAGGGAGTTCAGCATAGACCCTGAAGAGTGCAGGACGCTTTTGGGCCTTGATATAACTGACGACGAAATGACGGACCTTTTGAAGAAGGCGAGGTATGACGCAAAAAGCGTTGGCGGGAAAATCAAGGTAAAATACCCTGCATACCGAAACGACATCATGCATTCGCGCGACATAATCGAGGACATTGCCATAGCCTATGACATAAACAAAATAGAGCCAGACCCCCCAAAAATCAGCACAATCGGGCACGCTGACAAAACCGAGGAATTTTCAGATATAGTGAGGGAAGTCATGACCGGCCTTTCCTTCCAGGAGGTTCTCACTTTCTCCCTGATTAACAAGGAGAGCCTTTTTACAAAGATGAACATGGAAGAGGGAGAAGTATGCGAGATAGCAAACCCGATAAGCACGACCTGGAACTCCATCAGAAGTTGGCTCTTGCCAAGTATCATGGACTTTTTATGTGCCAACCTCCACGTGGAATATCCCCAGAAGGTCTTTGAGGTGGGGGACGTTGTTGTAATTGATGAGAGTCAGGAGACCGCCACAAAAACAAAAAAGAAGCTCGCATGTGCGGTCTCGGACCCAGATGCAGGATACGAGGACATATCATCAATACTAGACGGCCTCCTTAGAAGCCTTGGCATTTATTACGAGCTTAAGGCCAAGGACCACGAAAGCTTCATAGAAGGCAGGTCAGCCGAAATAATAGCAAAAGGGGAGAGTGTTGGAATCATCGGGGAGATACACCCCCAGGTACTTAACAACTGGGGAATTGAGAAGCCCGTAGCAGCATTTGAGATTGACATCGACGGTATAAAATGAACGTCACCGAGCTTATAAAAAAGGCAGTTGTGGACCTCCCAGAGGAGGTCGAAACAGCACTTCGAAATGCACATGAGACCGAGGAGGGCGAGACAGCACGCCTCCAGCTTAAGAACATCCTTGAAAACGTTGAACTTGCAAGAGAGTTACAAGTACCGATGTGCCAGGACACGGGCCTGCCCCTTTTTTTCGTAAAGCTTGGAGACGAAAAAAAGGAA
>JAHJSX010000189.1 GCA_018830205.1 archaeon
CGACTTCCCTTATGAAAGGTGTCGGCACACCTGCTCTTCTCGCCGCAGATATGAGCTTTGCCTCCCTTTTGGTCCTTTGCCTTCGAAGCGTTTCATCGAGCTCTTTGACTCGATAAGATTTTTTGATTCGCTCCTTTATCACTGCGTCACCACTCAGGTAGATGTTCGCCTCTGCGCCTTTGCCTATCATCTCCATTTTACGTCCACCTCGTCGGTCCTGAACCTCTGCCTGACGGCCGTATCCTCTAATGACTGGCGCTCTCCTGATTTGTACCTCAAAATTCCGGCCCACGCTATCATGGCGCCGTTGTCCCCGAGCACATCTTTTTGGGGAATAAAAAATTCGGCGCCGTGCTCATGCGCCATCGTTTTTATCATTTCCTGCAGCCTTTTATTTATTGCAACGCCGCCTGCAAGCATTACCTCGCGCTTTTCTGTGTGAGCGATAGCGCGCTCAGTGACCTCTGTAATCATGGCAAAGGCTGTCTCCTGGAGGCCGCAGCAGACGTCTTCAACCCTGTGCTTGGCAAGAGCATTTACTGCTGCTGTGTATATGCCCGAAAATGAAAGGTCCATCCCCTTTACAACATAGGGTAGGGGTATGTATTTTCCATCAAGCGCCAGCTTCTCGACAACCGGGCCTCCGGGATTTCCAATACCGGCAGACCTTGCAAACTGGTCGATGCAGTTGCCTATCGCTATGTCCAGCGTCTCCCCGAATACCCTGTATCTTCCAGAATCAAATGCGATTATCTGGGTGTTGCCCCCAGATACATAAAGAGTAATGGGGTCGCGGGCCCCTGTCAAAAGCATTCCGATTTCTATATGCCCAATGCAGTGATTGACGCCAATGAGGGGGATGTCATTTACAAGTGAAAGCGTCCTTGCAGATACAGCAGCAACACGCAGGCAGGGGCCGAGGCCCGGCCCCTGTGAAAACGCAATTAAATCGATGGCGCCCAGATCAAGATTTGCGCCGTCTAAAGCCTGTTCTAGCACCGCGCCCATATTATCGGCATGATGCTGTGCCGCCTCCCGAGGGTGTATGCCTGTAACAAGAGGCATGTGTTTTATGGCGTTTGCAAGAATCTCCCCGCCATCAGTTACTATTCCAACACCCAGCTTCTCGGCAGTCCCTTCTATGCCAAGGCAAATCATTTTTTCTTCGCAGTTTTGGAATCTTTTTTCTTTCCCTTTGCGGGTTCTTCTTCCTTGGGTTTTTCTTCGGTCTCCCCTTCTGGTTTTGCTTCCTCTTTTTCTACCTTTTTCTCTTCTTTTGGCGCTGGTTTAGGCTCTGGTTTTGGCTGCTGTTTTGGCTCAATTCTCTCTTTTCCTTCCTTCCATTCAGTGTATCCGCAGCTTCCGCATGAAAATCGATTGCTGTGCTCGGCCATGAAAACGCCCTCACCGCATCTTGGACAGAAGCGGTTTTTCCGCACGAGTGTCTCGCCGCTTACTTCGTATTGCTCCCATTTCTTGGACATCTACTCACCCTTCTTCTCTTCTTTTGGTTCTTCGGCTGGTTTTTCTGCTTTTACTTCTTCTGGCTTCTTCTCTTCTTTTTCGTCAGGCTTTGTTTCCTCTTTTGCCTCTTTTGGTTCTTCTGGCTTCTTCTCTTCTTTTTTATCGGGTTTTGGTTCTTCAGCTGGTTTTTCTTTTGGGGCCTCTTTTGCAGCTTCTGCCGGGGCTTCTTCCTTTGGCTTCTCTTTGCCTTCCACTTCGATTAAACCATTTTTAATCAGCCTGTGCCTTGGCTCTATTTCCATGGCCCGCTCTTTTGTTTCATAAACCTTTACTGTGCCAATTGTCTCTTTTGAGCCGTACTTTGACTTGAAAGAACCAATTATTATAGTTCCTTTTCCGATTTCTTTTGTCACGGAAATCTTCTGGCGTATTTCATCAATGCTTGGAGTGACTGTATCCTGAGTAATCTTAACCTCAAACTGCCTGCGCTTAAGAAGGGGATTTTCCTTCTCACTTAGTATCTCTACCTTCATTACTTTTCCTCCGTTTTGGGTTTCCACTTATCCTGGTCCATTATCATTTTTATTATTGTACCTGCATCGAATTTTTTCTCTTCTGTAACACGAACCATAACGATGCCTTCATTCGGCTGGCCGTACAGGACAATGCTGTCCCAGTCCGCCTCGAGGATGCATGGGAGAACCGCAAGGTCCTCTTCTCCGTCGACGACAATCAGGGAGCCCGGCGCTTCCATTCCTTCATGGATTTTGTCCCACAGCTCCTCTGTTATCATTCCAGACGGGTTTTTGGCATTTATTGTCTTTTCATTGAATGCTGGTTCTTGTGTTATTTCCCTTTTCGTTTTCAGGTCTATGATTGCAAGAGACGGTTTGATACCGACGGCAAGAATATTTTTCAAGGTCACATCGCCGACTACGATGACTTTCTCGCCTT
This sequence comes from archaeon, assembly GCA_018830205.1. Classification (GTDB taxonomy): domain Archaea; phylum Hydrothermarchaeota; class Hydrothermarchaeia; order Hydrothermarchaeales; family Hydrothermarchaeaceae; genus JAHJSX01. The sequence goes on from JAHJSX010000189.1 coordinate 2,419, forward strand.
TTAGGTTTTCTTTAATGCTCTCTGCTGGCTCGGTGCCCTCGCCTTTGAAAACTTTGCCGAATGGTTTTTTTAAAAGAGGGCGAAGCTCTTTTGTAACTTTTAGGTCTTTCATTTTACTCGAAGGGCATATTTTCCTTTGATTTTGATATTGAGCCTTTTTGCGATTTCTGATGTTTCAGGGTCTACTATACTCACGTAGCCTATCCAATCGGTTGATGTTGGTGCCTTGCAGATAGTGCATATGTCCATCGTTGTCACCTTGCTGCACTCTTTACAGGCCTTTTCCTTCATTTTTTATCCCCTTTAGGCTTTTCCTTTTTGGGTTCTTTTCCCTTTTTCTTTTCTGGCTCCTTGGTCTTTTTTGTTTCCGTCTTATCGGGCTTGTCTTTGTCTTTCTTCTTGGCTTCTTTTAGCCATTCGAACTTCCCGAGTCCAGGTTGTCGCATTGTGAGGTTTATCTTGCTTTCTTTTCCTTTGTCTGAACTCAAGGACGCAGCCACGACCCTTGCCCTCACCTTGTCGCCCACTTCAAGCGTCTTGCTTGATTCCTTTCCTACAAGAGCGCCTCTTTTTTTGTCATATACTATAAAATCGTCAGTAATCTGTGATACGTGAATCAGCCCATCAAGGGGCCCGAATCTTATGAAGGCGCCGAATTCAACTATTTCGACTACGGACCCATCGACAATTTCGTGAAGCTCCGGCTTGTATACAAGCGCCTCGAATACCACATTGTGGAATGCCGCGCCGTCTCCTGGGATTACTGCGCCGTCTTCTATTGATTTGACTTCTGTCACTGCAAGTACTGCTCCCTGGTCCCGGTCAATCTTTCCTTCGTAGCCGCCTTCGGTTCTTCCGTTGAATTCGTATCCGATTTTGAGGATGTTCTCGATGACTGCCTCTAATGGCTTGCCAAATTCATCTGGCGGTACCCTTACCAGGTCTTCCATTACTTCAAGTCTAAATATTGTAAAAACCTCCTAATCAAGCGCTAGGTATTTTTTCTGCCTTAAATAGATTAAAGGTGCGCCTTTTCTTTTTATCTTCTCCTTTAAAACCTTATCGTTTGTACATATTATCGTATCTTTTGATGCGAGGGCCAAAAGTGCGTCGTCTGCGTTCCCATTTCCAGGTATTACAGTCAGGTCTTTTTTCATTTCAAGTGAGGCCCGTGCAGCCCGCCCGCTCTTGCTTTTTTCTTTTGATATTCCCTCAAGTTCTTTTAATACGCTTTCAGGTATGCATAGTTCATATCTAAATCCAAGAATCCTGTCAAGCTCGGCCTTTATATCAACGCCGAACTGAAATGGAATCATGATGAAATTCGTGTCGAGCACCACTTTATACGATGTTTCCATGGCCAATCAACCGCCACCTGGCCCCAATCCTTCTGCTTATCGCTGTTCTCATTCCCTTGTCCGCGCAAACTGGAAGTTTTAACCGCACTTCTGTCCTTCCATTGGTAGCACTTGTTACGACTCCTACGGTCGTTGTCGTTCCGACATTAAGCATTAGAAGCTCGCTGGTTTTTATTTCATCGACCTCAAGCTCCTCTTTTGTACCGACAACCCTTGAAAGCAGGTGCGTCTCCAGGTTCAGTTTATGCCGTACCTCAGGAAGTGTGCCGGGCTTTCCAAGGATTCCCCCAAGAAGGCCGTCTGCCTTTGTCATGCTTGGGTCAAGCTTTGTGCCAATGCCTATCAGTCCCCCTGGCTTTGCGCTCTTTGAGCCCTTCTCGCCTGTCATGAGCGTGGTCACCTCTGTTTTAAGCGGCTGCCACCGTGTCTTGTTGTCCTCTTCTATCTTGATGCCCGGGCAGATTTCGATAGGGTCGCCAACTTTTACGCTCCCCTGTTCAAGTGAGCCTCCGACGACGCCGCCGACCAGCTCTTCTGGAAGCGTGCCTGGCTTGTTTACATCGAACGAGCGGGCAATGAACATCCTATAGGGCTTCTTTGGGTCTCTTTTTGGCGTTGGTATGACTTTTTCAATCTCTTGAATTAGAACGTCAATGTTTGCGTTGTGCCTTGCTGCAATGGGTATGATTGGGGCATTTTCCGCGACCGTGCCTTTCACAAATTCCTGTATCTGCCTGTAATTTTCCTTGACTTTATCAATGGGCACGATATCGACCTTGTTCTGGACGATTACGATATTTTCAATTCCCACTATGTTAAGGGCCATGAGATGCTCTTTTGTCTGGGGCTGGGGGCATTCCTCATTGGCGGCTATTACAAGAACAGCGCCGTCCATGATTGCAGCGCCAGAAAGCATAGTTGCCATTAAAGTCTCATGTCCGGGTGAATCAACAAATGCCACCTCCCGAAGTACCTCTGACTTTTCGCCGCATCCAGGGCATTTTTTCTCTGTTGTATAGGCTTGGGGCTCCGGGCACTTGGGGCATTTTCGAAAAGTAGAATTGGCGTATCCAAGCCTTATTGAAATGCCTCTTTTTATCTCTTCAGAGTGGCGGTCAGTCCAAACGCCCGATAGGGCCTGGGTCAAAGTAGTCTTGCCATGGTCAACATGGCCCACAAGCCCTATATTTACTTCAGACTGCACTTACTTCGCCTCTTCCTCTTTCTTCTCTTCTTTCTTTGGTTTTTCTTCTGCCTTTTTTTCAGCTTTTGGCTTTTCTTCCTTGGCTGGCTTTGCTTCCTCTTTTGCCGGTTTTTCCTCTTTTTTCGGCTTCTCTTCCTTTGCCGGAGCCTCTTCTGCGGCATCTTCGCCGCCGAGAAGCTTTTCAATCGGCTTTGTGCCTGCCTTTACAATCTTTGCGTTTATCTGCACTATGTCACTTGCCAGTACGTTTCCCCTGACTGTCTTTCTTCGCTTTACGCCCTTTGACGTTGGCTTGTAGCAGGGTCCATCGCTAAGCAGCACCTTCTTCCTGCCTCTTCCCGGCATATCAACTCTCATTGGAAACCCGTCTTTGTCGCTGCCGCCGGTAATCTGGATTTTATAACCAGTGAGTCCAATGGAAGCTCCATCAATCTCTTTTCCGATTCTTGTGCCAATTATCTTGGCTTTGTCCGCTTCCACTTCTATGCTGTAAGACTTTCCTGTCTTTGGGTCCGATAGTATAACCTTTTGCAACTCAAGTACCTCCTGATGCAGATGCCCAGAATATATCGTCTTTTCTTTTAATCGTTTTTATCTCTTCCAGTGCCTCTCGCTCATCGCTATTTAAACTATTCTTATATTTAACTTCTAAAAGTCTTGCTTCGTTCTCATTTATATCTGTATATAAGATATCGCCCTCGTTTATGTGCCTGCCGACGGTTGGTCCGTCAATTGATACTGCTACCTGCATGCCCATATTTGCCGCTTTTATTTTTTCGCCCTTGTCCTGCATTCCCTCTACTGTGCCTATGCGTTTTCCCTCTTTATTGATTAGACCAGAGTTGTTCTTTAGTATTCCAAGCATTACTTCCACCCCAACCACTACAGGTTTGCTCCTGCGAAATACGTGATCCGGCAAAAACTTTATCTTTGCGGGCCGTGTGAGCTTGACCAGGTCCATCTTCTTCTCTTTTTCTATTTCTTCCTGGACCCACTCCTTGTAGTCCTCAAGGAGCTTGTATATTACGTTGTTCATGAAAACACTGACGCCTGCCTCATGCGCCTTCTCTTCCGCGTCGCGCTTTATTTTAACATTGAATCCCAAAACTGCGGCCCTTATCGGCGCGTCCTTTTTTGCTGTTTCGGCCTCAGTTATATCACGCCTGGAAATATCGCCGACGTCCGCCCTTTTTATGGGCACCTTCGCCTCTTCAAGCATCTTCACAAGGGCTTCCAGGGCGCCGAGTGTGTCTGCCTTCACGATTACGCCGGTGGTTTCTGTTTCTACCCTTACCTCTTCGATTTCTGCCTGAACCTCTTTTTTGACCTTATCAATGTCGCCGTCTACGACCCGTATAGGCGAGCCAGCGACAACATCTTGGAGGTTCGGTGCAGAAATCTTTATTCCGCTTGCAGCGTGGACCTCCTGGATTCCCTCAAATTTGTGCTTGGGGTCCCTTATCTCATCAAGCGGCCTTGGCTTTAGCAGGGAGCGAACTTTAGTATTAATTACTCCCCCATGTCCTCCTACGACTATCTCGTTTCCGCGCTTGATTTTTCCATCATAGATTATTACGTCGATGGTTGTCCCAAGACCGACCTCCTCCCTCACCTCTAAAACCGTGCCTTTTGCTGGACCGTCCACCTCGATTTCAAGTCTCTTTTCAAGGAATTTCTGGGCAAGTCCAATCAAAATCATTAAAAGCTCAGGAATACCTTCCCCTGTCTTCGCGCTTATCGGTACAATCGCAATCTGCTTTTCGAATTTCTCGACCCTGTCAAACCTGTCGGCCTGGAAACCCTCCTCGTAAAGCTTTCCGACAAGCGTGTAAATCCGCTCCTCAATGAATGTCTTTACACCGTCGCTCTGCTTTGAGAAGCTGTGCGAGAAGGGATAGCCCGGAAAAACCTGCCATCCTCTTACCTTGTCTACCTTGTTGGCTGCTATGAGAAATGGCGTCTTGTACGTCCTCAGGATGTTTATCGCCTCGAATGTCTGGGGCTGGAAACCTTCCGTTAAATCTACAATCAGGATAGCAATGTCCGCAAGCGCTCCTCCTCTTTTCCGAAGCGTTGTAAAGGCAGCGTGCCCCGGCGTATCTATGAAAAGAAGGCCATCGAATCCTATTTTGGCCTTGAGCTGCTTCAAAAGCCCCCCGCAGAGCTCCTCGATGACTTTTGTTGGAATTTCAGTTGCACCGATGTGCTGTGTTATCCCTCCCGCCTCCCTCTCCGCTACAGCGCTCCCCCTGATTTTATCTAGAAGTGTGGTCTTTCCGTGGTCCACGTGTCCTAATACGGAAACAATCGGCTGTCGTATCATTTTTCCTAATTTTCATATAACCAATCTTCATCAGTTCTTTTGTATTCGATAATTTCTTCAGGGGTAAAGAATAATGAAATCTCTCTTTCTGCAGACGCAAGCGAATCAGAACCATGGACGAGGTTCCTGCCGACATCGATGCCGAAATCGCCCCTGATTGTGCCGGGGCCCGCTTCCTTTGGGTCGGTCGCGCCTATCAGGGCCCTGCAAACGTTGACAGCCTCGCGCCCTTCGACTACCATCGCAACAACTGGGCCTGACGTTATGAAGGACACCAAGTCAGCGAAGAATGGCTTGCCCTCGTGCTCGCCATAGTGCCTTTTTGCAAGGCCTTCATCTATCTCCATCATCTTCATGGCGACTATTTTTAGCCCCTTGGCCTCTATGCGGGATATGACCTCGCCAACTATCCCTCTGGCGGTCCCGTCTGGCTTGACCATCAAAAACGTCTGCTCCATTTTCACTTCTCAATCTTTTGTTTTTTGCGAATCCAGTTTACCTTTCTCGGTGACCTTTTGAGCTCGAGCATGTTTTTTTCGCATTTTCTGCTGCAGAACTGGAGGACGCTGCCGTCTTTTTTTACGAACATCTTTCCTGTTCCAGGCTCAATGTCCTCCCTGCAAAATGAACATCTGTATTTTTCCATGATACTCACCTAGGGTGCCCGAATTTCCTTGGCTTCCCTGTCGGTCTCCATGAGAATCAAGGTGTCGCCCACTCGAGTGGGTCCCTTGACGTTTCGTCTGATTACCCTGCCCTTGTCCCTGCCGTCAAGTACACGGCATTTGACCTGCCATATCTCGCCGGTCATGCCCGTTCTTGCAAGAATCTCAACAACGTCTGCAGGAAAGCCTTTGGTCTCTGCTACTTTTGCCATTTTTTCCGCCCTACTTTTTTAGTGCCTTTAATTTATCCTCGATTTCCGCTATCAGCTCTCGTGACTTTCCTGGAGTCACGATGCATGATGAAGCAGTTGGTACCTCAAGTCCGCTTGCCTTTCCAAGCTCAAGCCTGTCCGGTACGTATATGTATGGTACTTTCTTCTCGTCGCAAAGTACCGGCAGGTGAGCCACAGTCTCCTCGGGCTCGACATTCTCTGCTATCAAAACGAGTTTTGCCTGGCCACGCTCTATCTGCTTTGTGACCTCATTTGTTCCCTTGCTGATTTTGCCGCTTCCTCTGGCCATCTCCAGGGCCTCATAGGCCTTCTCGGAGAGTTCCTTCGGAACTTCAAATTTCACGTACATCTTTGCCATATTTTATTTACCTCCTGGCATTTCTCGCTCGCTCTAACTTCATTACGACCGGAGCTCGAAATGCAGTTGTCATTGGTATTATAAAGAGCTTCCACCCGCACGGGGTGTGCATCTTGTGGTAGATAAACAAGTTGTATATTTAAAGTTATGGGAAGAAACTAAAGTTAGAGATTAATTTTTTGTCTTCAACCCTCAAAAATGAAAAAGTTGCGGGGATTGTAGGAGGGATGATCTTCTTCGTCTATGTATTCGTCTTTCTCCGTGTCTTCCTCTTCAACTTCTGATTCCTTGCCTTTTCCGCCTTGTTTTTAACCTTCCTCTTCATTTTGACTTACTCTCCAGTGGGTAGTTATTCCTAGCTTCCAACGACTCTGGTGTTTTTCCATTTCGGTGCGAAGGCATCTTTGTTTGCCTCTGCCTCGCCCTTTGATTTGTATCTGGTCCGTGTAATATACTCCTCGCGTTTCGAA
>JAHJSX010000016.1 GCA_018830205.1 archaeon
CTCCTCAAGCAATTCCTAAAAGGCATCGGGTGCTACGGCGCGGAGGCGCGTGTTGAGGGATTCTCCGGGTATCTCTGCGAGCTTTTGGTCATAAAGTACGACTCATTTAAAGGAGTTCTTGAATCTGCAAGAGAGTGGGGGTATGGAAATGTTATATGGGTTGATGGGGCGACAAAAGAAGAAAACATAAAAAAATTTCCAGAACCTCTGGTATTCATCGACCCGGTTGACGAAAACCGGAACGTTGCAAGTGCGCTTTCCCTGACAAAGCTTAGCGAATTTATCTTTGCTTCCCTAAAATTCCTCCAAGAACCAAAAGATGAATTTTTCTTTCCAAAGAAAAGAACTGTAAGTAGAAAAGATATAATCAAGATATTCGAAAACAGAAAGACGAACGCAATCGCCATCGTTTTTGATACACCAGACCTTATAGATGATATAGTATATCCTCAGCTTAGAAGGGCGTCTGGCGCAATCAAAAAGCAGCTTGAGCGTGCTGATTTCAAGATTTTTGGAATCGATTTTTTCATAAAAGAAAAAACATGCATATTTATAGAATTTGAGAGCATCGAGATTCCAAAAATGCGGCTCCATATGGGGCCAAAAGTAAACACAGAACATGAACCAAGATTCCTTTCGAAATACCAGGACTTTGAGGGAAAGCTTTGTGAACCGTTCATAACCGGCGACCGCTGGGCAATATTTTTGAAACGAATTTATGAAAGTGCATCGGCCTTCCTTGATGATTTCCTGTCACAGCCAAACCTTGAGAAAAACGGCATTCCAAAATATATAGCGCAAAGCATCGCTCTTGGATATGAGATAAAAGAAGGGGAAGATGTCATAATGTATGACTTTTTGGACGGCCTTCTTGGATATTTTGACCCAAAATTCCCATGGGAGGCATAACTCTTAAATATTGATGTGCGACAAGTCGATTCGATGGTAAAGGTTTGTATTCAAAAGTCAGAGCAGCCTGACGTTCGGCGTGCACTGGACCAAATTGATTTTGTTCCAGATGAATGTGAACTCGTTGTTATCAAGGCAGACCTTTGTTCGACCTCTTCTTTTACAGGCGAGGCAACGGATCTGGGCTTAATCGAGCAGGTGCTAAAAATTTACGAAGGCATTGCGAAGTGCGCAGTTGTGGGGGTGGACAATTCCGGACGAAAGGCAGCGGACTGTTTTGAAAGAACCGGCGTAAGCGAACTCGCCGAGAGATATTACGCAGACACCGTAGACCTTGGAAAGGATGTCAAAATACCAATAGCAGATGAGGAGTCTGTTTTAAAGAACTTCAAAATGCCAAGAACCATTCTAAAAGCTGATGTATTCATCAATATGCCCAAAATGAAGACCGATGAGAATACGACCGTGAGCCTGGGCCTCATGAACATCTTCGATATTATTCCAGGAAAACGTGAGATTTACCGTCCAAAGATTGCAGAATCGATATGCGATTTCCTGTCTATCAGAAACCCTGACCTGAACATCATGGACGCCGTAATCGCCATAGAAGGAAGCGAGGGGAGGAGACGCAAAAAGCAGATGGACCTGATACTTGCGAGCAGGGACATTGTAGCAATGGACACAATAGCCTGCAGAATCATGGGCATAAACCCCGTAAATGTCGAGCATGTGTTCCGGGCCGGCTACTCGGGCCTTGGCGAATACACTGAAAAGAACATCAAAATAGTAGGGCGCCCCATTGATGCGGTCCGAGACAAGTTCGAGTATTAAACGCTCCAATATTCTGAAATGATTTTTTTTGCTGCATTTAATTTTGAATCAGTGTATCTCGTAACTGCCGCCTCCTCAACCCTGGACTTTTCAAAGTCCATCTCGATATCATAGAACGGGGCAATTGTGGCGTGCACTGAACCGGCAAGGGCATCGAGGCTGTATCCTCCCTCAAGAGTAAATGCTACGCCTACTTTTGACTTTTTAAGTGCCTTTGAGATTTCATAGTAGCATTTTGGTGAGAGCTGCATCCCTCCAAGCGGGTCGGCGTAGTGGCCATCGTAGCCTGCTGAGACGAAAACCATATCAGGGTCAAATTCCTTTAGCACAGGAATGGCAATCTCATTTATTGCCCGAAGATAGCTCTCATCAGATATCCCGGGAGGAAGTGGTACATTTATGTTATATCCTTTGCCTTTTCCTTCTCCAATATCTCCAATCGCTCCTGTGCCTGGATAAAGCGGATGCTGGTGAAGCGAAAAGAAAAGCACATTATCGTTGTTGTAGAATATTTTTTCTGTGCCATTTCCATGGTGGGCATCAAAATCGAGTATAAAAATGCGCTTGTACTGGTACGCATCCATGGCGTATTTCGCGCCTACTGCCACATTATTGAAAAGACAAAAGCCCATGGCCCTCCTGGGCTCTGCATGATGGCCGGGGGGGCGCACCATGGCAAAGCTAAAATTGCGCCCTTCTTTATGAAAGTCAGCGCATGACATGGCCCCTCCAGCCGAAAGCATTGCAATTTCAAAACTCCCCTGTGAGAGATATGTATCTGCGTCGATTAAGCCGCCCTTCTGGCTTGCGCTTTTTATAAACTCCAGATGCAGGGGTGTGTGAACCCTTAATATATCCTCATCGCTCGCCTTCTTGGGCACCGACATCGGCACCCTTTCGAAAACGTCCTCCCTTGTCAGCAGGTTCATTATTGCCCGAAGGCGGTTCTTGTTTTCGGGGTGATATTCTCTATTGTGCTTGAGATATTCCTCCGAATAAACTATCATCTTAATATGAATCTTAATATGTGGTATATGACGTTTGCTGTGTCCTTTGCAGGATTTATGTGAGACTTCTCGCCCCCATAGATGCATGATATGGGGGTTTCGGTGATTTTAAAGCCTTTTTTTGCGGCCTCAAGAATCATTATATGCTCGACTGCATACCTGTCGGCAGGGAGTTCCAGCTGTTCTAATGCTTCTCTTTTTATGGCACGAAACCCAGACTGCGAGTCTGTGACTTTCTGTCCCGCTAAAACGCTAAGCAGCGTTGACGCAATCTTGTTCGAGATCCTGTTTGAAAGCGGCATGCAATTTGAATCCCCCAGGAACCTGCTGCCTATGCACAAATCTGCGCCATCCTCGATGCATTTAAGGAGCGCGGGTATCTCCTCTGGAAGATGCTGGAGGTCCCCGTCCAGTATTACCACGACATCGCAGTCCCCAATGAGCTCAAATCCGGTTTTCAGGGCCTGTGCCTTCCCTTTGTTCTTTTCGTGCCTTACGACCGTCTCGCATGCCTTTTTGGCCTCTTCAAACGTATTGTCGGTGGAGCAGTCATCGACCACGATGACCCGGTCAACGAACTTCTTTGTTCGCTTGGCTACCTCACCTATGGTCTTTTCCTCACAGTAGGCAGGGATTACAGCCACATTCATGTGACAACACTGCTCACTCCCATCTTAAAAATTTCTAAACAAAATCAAAGAAAATACAAAATCGTTGGGACCACGAGCACGGCCATGCAGTGCGACCTCTTAACGCCTGTAATTGCCGCCGCAAGGCCTATGGCCGTTGCGGTGGCAGCTATTAGAATGCCTCTTGGGCCAGTCATTACTAGAATAAAAGTAAACAAAAAGTACAGCACGTATTTTGAGAACTTGGGATAGTCAAGACTTGCAAGCCGGTTTACCGACACCCGAGCGAGTTTGAGAGTTATGCCTGTTGCAAGCGGAGCCGTTATGAGGACTACTGCAACGATTGCCAGGAAATCATGGATTGTGAATTCCTTTAATATCTTCTCGACTGCTATGGAGGCCCCGCTTCGTGGATTGCTAATCAAATATAGAGCAAATATCGAATAGATGGCATCACTTGTGTTAACCCCTCCAATCGCCACCAGAAACTCACGCTCACTCTTGTCCTTGAACGCGTTTTGTACTATCAGTGCAGATTGCGAGGAGCCTACACCTGGAAGAAGGCCTGTTAGCGCACCTGCAACTGAGCCTGCTACAATGCTGGATTTGTAATTTGATTCGTCAAAGTCAAGGGTCTGTGGAGGAACAATGGTTTCCTGCCTCAATGATGCAAGGAGTGTGGAAATCCCAAAAAGGCCAGTGAGCGTCGGGAAGAGCGAATATTTTGGGGGAAGGATGTTTCCACCAAGCACCAGAACTCCCAGGACCCCTGAAAATCCCATTATCGCAAGCGAGTAAAACATTTTCTCTTTTGTCCCTTCAGTATACACCATATATGCAAGCACCGAAATCAAAAGGTACGGCATAACTGTCTTTGCCGCACCATATAGTATCGGAAGTATCACCATGCCAGCAGGAAGGGTAATGCAGCTTACGATTATCGCGCCAAAACCGCCAATGACAGTAAGCCTTATTGCCTCATAGCCTCTGCCCTCCATGAGCATCTTGTGTCCTGGAAGCGTTGCCAGGACGCTGTCCTCCATAGGCGCCCCAATTAGAATTGAAGGGATGTAATCAACAAACGTGTGCACAACACTCATCGCCACAATCAGCGCCACCACCCCAAAGGGCGAGAAGTGCTGCATAAGTACAGGCAAGAGAGACAGTATTACAATGACGACCGTGTTGACATGTATGCCGGGCACCATCCCAGTGAACGTCCCTAAAAGGACACCTGCAAGAATAAGCAGAAGAACCTCCATCATATTGAAACATTTTTATTTTGACATTTGTTAATAAATTGATGGGTTAATATGGCAGATCCAAGTTTTCGGATTCTTTCAAAGCAGGTCCAGGCCCTCAACAGGCACCTTGCAAAGAGCAGGGGCGACCTTAAGAGTCTGCTAGAGGCAGAGGAGCCCAAGATTGAGCTTCGTGATGGGGGTGAGCATGCTTTTAAGAAAGAGGAGCTTAAAAAGCTCGCAGAGCTCCTGCCAAAGCATCTCCACAAAAGGCTCAGGCTGCCCATATACATTGAACTTAGTTCCGACAAGTACGGGAGCGGCACTGGCAGGATTACAGGGGAGCTTGAGTGCAGGGTGGCAAGGGCAGTGCTTGAAAGAGAAGGTGATGGAGATGAGTTCTTTATCTACATGCCAGAAATCAAAATGTTGCGAAAAAGGCTTCCGACGACGACCGATTATATGTTTACTATCGCAATTGACGAGTGAGCTTCAGCATTTTACATCGCCTGTGCTTTGCGATATTATCTCAAGGTTCTCTTTGTATTCCTCTACCGCTCCCGCAACCTCAACGCGTGAGCCAATGCCGGTAATGCATTCGGTTGTTTGTGTGTCAAGCTTCTCTGCAACATTTTTGAATATGGCAACAGATATCTCTCCAGTTCCATCGCTTACTTCAAGGAATATATGACCATCATCGTGGAGTCTCACGGACATGACCTCACCACTTACCGCAACTTTGGTGCCTACGTCATCATAGCTAAGCCCTGATATCGCCACAACAGGCACGGTCGAATAATGTGAAACCAAAAATAAAAGTACGAGCCCGAATACAGCCACCCCAAACGATACTTTCAAAAGGCCAGAATCATCCATCTTGGGAATAGTTTGGCATCTGGCAGTTAATAGATTTTGCTCAGGCAAAAATGCACTTTCCCGATGCAAATAGATGGTATTTGGCCCCGATGATGTCTGCCTTCTCAAAGGTGTTCACTAGTCTGTCGCACTTTCTTGACATGTCTTTCTGGCAGCGCCTTCTGGCCTTTACAGAACAGAGATCGCATACAGAATAGCCTATCCCACGTCTCATTGACTTATCTTTGTCTTTAAAACTATATCTCGGCTTTGGAAATACTTTATATACAGATATATACTCTATTGTTAATTTGTGTGTTGTCAGCCTTGGTCCCTAAATTGTTAAGTTGGGAGATGTCAAAATGGATACTTGGTTTATTATACTGATATCTGCCCGGGTTTTGGCCCCAGTGCCGGAAGGAAACCTTTATCAATGCACGAGGTTACAGGACAAACATGGCTGATGTTATCACGGATATGACGGCTTATTCGAATCAGGTCCTCCTTGACGCAGCAGAGTTGGCAGGTGTCAGCGTCTGGAGCGTGATTGGGGCAATAGCAGGAGTCATTCTTCTCTTATTAATACTCGTGGTGTGGTTGATTGAGCGAAAACATTATGCTGCCGCCCCTGCCCCTATAAGTGTGGTGCAAGGTGAGTTTATAGAAAAAACCCTTGCCGAAATTCCAGTAGCGATGGTTAAAACAGAC
>JAHJSX010000017.1 GCA_018830205.1 archaeon
AAGCCGCCGCCATGACCATATTTTTGTACATCAGGCATCCCAAGGTGCGCGTCCCTTTCTGCGATTTTTGCACAGTCAAGGGCGCGGTCTAAAACGACCCCGTCAAGGTTACCCGAAAATGCAAAGCCCATCTTCCCTCCTACTATCACACGGACTCCAAAGCCAACGGACGTGCTTTCTTTTGAGAGGTCAATTTCATGCCCTTTGATTTCAAGTGTCTTTGCGTGCTCTTTTGCACAGAATACCTCAACTTCGTCCGCACGCTTCGCGAGCAGACGAAGTGCCTTTTCAATCTCCATTTTGACCCCCCACTGTGGCAGTGGTGCGGGCATGCGGGCCGCCGTCGCCGACAGGCACGACCTGCGAGGCCTTGCCGCAAAAACCAATTGACGTGCCAAAGTCGCTGCCAACCGCGTCAATGTTTTTAAGGATTTCAAGGGTCTCTCCGGAAAGAGACACGTCCCTTAGTCCCGTGGTCAGCTCCCCATTTTCAATCAAGAAGCCCTCTTCCGCACTGAACTGGAAGACACCCCTTGCAGTATCGACCTCTCCTCCCTTCGAGCCTTTTAGATAGACGCCGTATTTTATATCTTCAATCATCTCGTCAAATGAAAAGTCACGCGGAGCGAGATATGTATTGCTCATCCTGACAACCGGCGGGTGGTTGAAGTTTTGCGCTCTTGAATTTCCTGTAGGCTCCATTCCAAGCTCGCTTGCGGTCTCTCTTGAGTGCAGAAATTCTTTTAGAATTCCATCCTTTAATAGCGCCTTTTTTCTTCCTTTTGTCCCTTCACTGTCATAGAAATAAAAGCCAAAGGAACCCGGAAGCGTCGGGTCGTCATATACATCCACTGCTTCACTTGCAATGCGCTTGCCAATCATGCCCGCGATTATGGATTCATTCTGGATTACGTGGTCTGCTTCTGCAGCATGTCCAAGCGCCTCATGCACGAATACGCCTGTAAGAAGCGGGTCCATCACGACCGTGAATGTTCCGCTTGGCGCGCCTTTTGCGCCAAGGAGGCGCACAGCTTTCTCTGATGCACTCCTGCCTGCCTCTGCTGTGCCATCAATGGATTCGAGTCCTCCTGTTCCGCCCATCCTCTCAAGGCCAACCTGCAGCTGCCCATCACGTTTTGCAAAGACTGATGCAAAAAACCCTGTGCGGACATATTCCTGTGTTATGGAGGTGCCTTCCGAGTTCACGTACTGGACGGCGGTCCTGGTGTCTGTATAAGAGAAAGTCGAGCTTACCACCTCTTTAAAGTCACGCGTTTCATTGAATGCCCCGCGCAAAATCTCTTTCTTTTCTTCAAATCCAATGTCATGAGGGTCGATTTTCGGGCTTATATACACAGTGTCAGTAATCGCTTCTCCAGGCGCAAAAGCAATTTTCCCCCCTGCCTTTGCTGCACGGTATGCGCGCTCTGCGATGCCCTTCAACTCAACAAGTGAGTTTGCGGAAGCAAAGCCCCATGTGTTCTCAAGTATCCGCAGGCCGACACCCTTGATTTCCCCGGAGGTGACCTCCTTTACCACACCGTCCTTCATCACGATGCTGTTTACTATTGACTTGGTTGATATCAAATCCACGAATCTTGCAGGGATATTGATTCCTTCCTTGAGGCACTCCATAGCAAAAGTTAATATTTTAAAGGGTTATTAGTTTTTCCCATGAAAGCCCCTAAATTCGTGTTCAACTGCAAGCGCACAGGAATGTGCTGCGAGACGCGCGACAGCATTGATGTGTTCATAGACGACATCGAGAGATGGTGGAACGATGGCAACTTCGCAAAAATCTTCGCAGACATGCAGGTCGTTACAGCAGGCGGACCTCCAATAAAACTCCAGATAAAAAAGGAGGGACCCTGCACATTCCGTGAGAACGAGCGCTGCACTATTTATGAGACAAGGCCAATTTCATGCCAGGCGTTCCCGCTTGGATGGAACAGCAAAAATTTCATTCTTGTAGATGAAGAGTGCCCTGGCATCGGGAAGGGAACTATGACCTCAGAGGCGCTGGAGGAGATACGAAACGCAGCCAAGGTAGAGTACGATGCAAGGATAAGGACGGCTGCCATTCTCCCGGCACTGCATGCGATAATATTAACAGCGACGATGAAGGCGTCGGAGGAAGCAATGAGCAAGCTCTCGGATGAGGACAAGGAAAAGCTAAAAAAGATTTTTGACAGCGCTAAATAAGGGTCACGACCCGCAGCTTTTTTGCTTCGCAAAAACCCTGGGGAAAAAGAAAGGCAGTTCGCCGAAGGCGAACTGTTTAAGGGTCAAGACGCGAGAAATCATCCACT
>JAHJSX010000018.1 GCA_018830205.1 archaeon
CCATCGCAGCGTCATTTGTGGGGAGAGAAGAAAACTACAGGGTATATGCAGAGCAGCTTTTCAGGCACCTTGAAAGCCTTGGCGTTACATCATTTCTAATAACTGAATCAGACATGGACCCAAAAAGGCTGACCCGGAGCGGTATTGAGGAGTTTCTGGCAGACGGCGTAATCATCATCTACAACCTCCGAAAGGGCGACATGAGGGAGAGCGCAATAGAGGTGCTCAAGATGAGGGGTGCAAATTTCCAGAAAAAGGTAGTTGTCATGGAAATAATAGATGGCAGCGGAATGGTCGTATACCCGAACCAGAAGGTATTCGGCGAGTTTTAACCGACCTTTGCTTCATACAGTGTAATTCTTTCATCAAGCTCAAACATCTTATTCTGGTATTTTTTCATCTTAATGTCGTATATTCTCCTTGACTTCTTAGTACCGCTGAAATAATCCATTTGAACCTTTTTGATTAACTCCCCAATCGCCCTCATCTCAAGGTGCAGATTAACAAGTGTCTTTTTGTCTTTTATCTTCCTTACTTTTGGATAGGCTGCACCGATGCCCGCGAGCATCAGCAATGCATACAAGGCCAGCATCTTCCAGCGTCCAAGCACAAAAGAAAATATGTTGTCCCTTGCAGCGCTTGCTCTGGCCTTTACAACGCTGTATTCGCCCTCAACCGTGCGAAGGTTCCTCTCACTTTCAAATATCGCATCTTTGGCTTCTTTGTAATTTTCTCGATTGAATGCCCTATTCGCCTCTTCAAGCTTCTCTTGCGCCGCCCCGACATCTCCAAGCGTTGAAACATCAACAACCCGCAGTTCAAGGGCCGTGAGCGAATCGAGAATCAAAAGCCCTTCAATTTTTCTTTTTGAAATTGATTCCGTCTTTTCCAAAACCGTCTGGTGGTCTTTTTCAAGTGCGGCATTTTCGGCATCAGCAAGCTCATCTTTTACGAATGATGTTCCCATTCCAAGCTCTTCCATCTCCTGTATGTCAGCTTTAGCTCGCTCAATGCGTATCAGCGTCAGGGGGTCGTCACTTGCCGCGCTTTCCTGCGCCGCCGCAATCGGCAAAAGCAAAAGCATTCCCAGAAGCAGTATGAACCTCATATTATCCCCCCAAGTTCCAAAACCGCGATTTTCTCCTCGACATCTGCCCCCATGGCCCGATACTGCTCCACAGTGCGGCTGTATTCACTTCTGCTTATTGTCTTTTTGCTGTAGTACTTAACCTGTGTATCGCGGATTAGCTCCTCCAGGTTTTTTCTTTCAAGTTTGAGGCTTTTAAGGTTCTCTCCCCTCCACAGCACCCCGGCGCGTCTGGCCTTCAACCTTGCCCTCTCGCTTTGGTTCTCTGCCAACTTCTTACTAAACTCCGCCATGGCATTTTGGTAAGATGTATTGCTAAACCTCTTCTGGATATAGTAGCTCTCCTGCACCCCTTTCATGAGCTGTTTAATATTATTGTCCTTTGCATCAAGCCCCCTTAGCCTAGACGCGCTTAATACTAAACTTCCCACGCGAAATGTAAAAATTGAAATTACAAAAAAGGCGACGGCCCCCAAAACAACAGCAAATATGTTATCAAGGATTAATTTCTGGTAATTTATCCTGCCCCTGGTCTCACTCGCATACACGAGTTCGCCTTCGCGCACCCTATCGCGCGCCGTCTCGTAGTCCTCTCTTTCAAAGGCCGCCTGCGCCAGTCCCAAAAGCTCCTTCGTTTCAGGCACCTTGAGCCCTCGCACGTCCTCGGCGTCCAGTATGAGTTCCTGAAGACCGGCAATCCCATCCCTTGAAGAAAATGCGTCTTCTTTTATCTTTGAAATCTCAATGCCTTTCTCAACTGCTGCCTCGTAGTCGCCGTCTGACATCTCGGCGCGCGCCTCATCAAGAAGCCTTTCTACCCGGCTTGACAAAAATCCCCCGTCGCGCATGAGGCCTATATTTAGAGCGCTTTCCTCATATGTGGCGCTTGCCTCTTCCTCGCTGAATGTGTGCACAGTTATGGCAACAGTCCTTTTTTCGATTATCTCAAATGTGATGTCTTTGTACCTAAGCGCCGTCTCGCCTGCCGGGTAGTCCCTGTACGTCACAGTTCCCTTGTGTATCTCGAGGTCCACAAAGTACGTGCCCCTGTCTACATACGCCGGCGCGAAAGTCGTGATTTTGTACTTCTGGGTTTCACCATATGCGAGCCCCACATCCCCCGGACTTCCCCCAATCTCGATTTTTTCGCCATCCGCGTCTATTCTTTCAAGGGCCTCGACTTCCATGTACTTTGCAAAGGAGCCGCCAAGTGTTAGGTCAAGCCCCTCAATCGCGGAACTTTGAAACGGGTTTGACACGCTCACATCAAACGAACTGGCTTCCCCCCTTGTAACGTCATAAGTCTTTTCAACATTGAGTATCTCTTTTTTCTGCGCTGGCGTGGGCTCGTAAGACGTCAAAATGGCACCCTCAAGCGCTCCGTCCGCCCCGGGTTCAAAATCCCCGCCAATTATCAGAGGGTAGAAATAAACCGCTACAAGCATTAAAGACAAAAATGCAAAAGCCCACACATAAAGAGGAACCCCCCTCATGTCAACTCCTCATTTCAAAACCTTTCTCGCCAACCATGAAATTCTTCCATGAGGTGTCTGCAGATACGCCTTTTAGGTGGTGAACCCGAAGCTTCCTTGTCAGGACATCGCTGTCCTCGCCGAACTGCATCTCCATATAGCCGTCCACAAGGTAAATCAGGGTGTTTCGAATCTTTGGGTCGTGCACCCCTTCCTGCAGAGTGTAGATTATAAATCCATATTTTGTCTTTGCATTTGAGGTTAAAAAGTGGAAGAACTTTGTCATTGTTTGGACGTCGTTGTACAAAAAGAGCGGGGAGAGGGAATCGAAGACTATCCTTGCAGGGTTCCCTATCTTCTCCATCACCTTTTCAAGCGTTATGTTTATTTCGTTTACGTTGGCCGCATTCTTGATAGTGAATCCCTTTTCATAACTTTTGCCCATATTCCAGGAGTAGCAGTCTACGAAGACCAGGCTGCCTCCGTCCTCATGCCCTTCGAGGGACAGTCCAAGCCTACTGGCGAAGGATTTAATCTCAACAGGACTCCTCTCGCTTGTAATGT
The DNA here is from genome assembly GCA_018830205.1 of archaeon. Lineage (GTDB taxonomy): Archaea > Hydrothermarchaeota > Hydrothermarchaeia > Hydrothermarchaeales > Hydrothermarchaeaceae > JAHJSX01. The sequence continues at coordinate 3,124 of JAHJSX010000018.1, forward strand.
ATACTACCCTCTCTCCTGCATCAAGCCAGCTTTTAACCAGACTAAGACAATACTCAAACTTTCCTACTCCTGGTGGACCCGATAATAATACAGAGTAGTTCTGCGGAAAATCAACTGCCAAGCTATCCCCCTTTTATTCCTTTGGTCTTCAAAATCCATTCAATTGTATTAATCAGCTTGTCCTTGATTATTGGTTTTGATACATGGCCATCGCTTTTGCCGTACTGGAAGCTCTTTTCCATGTCTTCTTCACTGCCCCGCACCGTCACCATAATGACAGGGATTTCCTTTGTTTTTTCATCCCCCTTGATTTGCTTGGCGGTTTCCCATCCGTTAATGCCCGGCATCATTACGTCCAGAAGTATAATGTCTGGCTTCTCAGTTTTGAGCCTCTCGAGGCAGTCCTCGCCGCTTTCAGTTTCAATCACCTCGTATCCAGCCTTTTCCAGGATAATCCTCTCAATAAGTCGAATATCTGGCTCATCATCTACCAGCATTATCTTCATTTTATACCTCCTTTATCCAAAACCCATTTTATGGTCTCAAGCAATTGCGTCTTGTTTATGGGTTTTACAACATGCCCGTTTCCATGGGAATATATGAAACTGCGCGTCTGGTCATCGTCTGTTCCCTTGACGGTTACAAATATCACAGGGATGTCCTTTGTTTTCTCGTCCTCTTTTATTATTTTTGTAACTTCCCACCCGTCCATCTCTGGCATCATGACGTCCATTAAAATGAAATCCGGTCTAACGCTCTTGAGTTTCTCGATGGCCTCCTTGCCGCTTTTTGCGGTAATCACCTCGTATCCTGCCTTTTTCAGGATAATCTTCTCGGAATATAAGACATCTTCTTCATCATCAACAATCAGCGCTTTCACTTGACTTGCACCTCCAGTCCAACATTTTTCATTGACTTAAAAAACAAAGGATAGGATATTTTTATACATTCGGCTTCTTCAATAACCGTTTTCCCTTCTGCACATGCCCCAAGTACAGCCAATGCCATCGCCATCCTGTGATCTTTATAGCTTTTGACCTCGCTTCCAGCGAGCTCAGAAGTTCCGGTAACAGACATACCGTCTTTGTACTCATCAATTTCGACTCCAAACTTCTTAAACTCTTTGGTGCAGGCCGCAATCCTGTCTGTTTCCTTAAATCTGGCGTGCCCCACGTTTTTTATAACGGTCTCGCCATATGCCCTGCACCCAAGAGCCGCAACCGTCGGCAATAGGTCCGGCGCATCAGACAGGTCAACCTCAATCCCTTTAAGGCCGTTTCCTTTGACTGTAATATCGTTTCCTTCCACGCTTACAGAAGCACCCATTTCCTTTATTATTCCCAGTATCATCCTGTCGGCCTGTTTTGAGTCTGGATTCAAATTTCCAACTGTAATCTCCGAGCCGGTCATGGCCGCGAGTGCAAAGAAATAGGACGCAGACGAATAATCGCCCTCCACGCGGTAATTTGTGCCTTTGTATTTTTGCCCGGCTTTTACAAGAAGCGTCTCATAATCTCCCTCAACACCCCCCCCGAACTTGCCCATGATGTCGCGGGTCATGTCGACATAAGGCCTTGATAAAAGAGGGGTCGTAATCTTTATTTTCGTGTCGTTTTTCCCGTAAGGCGCGCTAATCAAAATCGACGATATGAACTGAGAGCTTACATCCCCGCGGATGCCTGCTTCCCCTCCTTCAAAATTCCCCCCTTCTACCGTCAC
>JAHJSX010000003.1 GCA_018830205.1 archaeon
AAATGCAATTGGCCCAATAGCCGCGGCTATTACCTACAGCCAGGGAAACGTAGAGATAGCAACCAAGGTAGCAGTCCCACTCTGGCTTTTGGTATTCGGCGGTGCTGGAATCGTCATAGGCCTTGCCACCTGGGGCTACAGGGTAATCGGCACAATCGGGGAGAGGGTCACTGAAATAACGCCCACAAGGGGCTTCTGCGCGGAGTTCGCTACAGCTACTGTTGTACTGGTAAATTCCCAGCTCGGGATGCCAATCTCGACAACACACGTGCTTGTGGGGTCGGTAATAGGAGTGGGAATGGCACGTGGAATCAAAGCATTAAATTTAAGAATAATATGGGACATAATGAAGGCGTGGATAGCCACGGTACCCATAGCAGCAGTCATATCTGCTGTAATATTCAAGGTATTGGTGGTGGTGTGAGATGAGAAACATAATAGGAATGTTTGCAAAGTCCCCGTTTGGGCCGCTTGAGGAGCATATGCTTAAGGTGATGCAGTGCTCGGAGCTTTTCAGCGAGTGCATAAAAGCATACTGCAAAGAGGATTTCAAGGAGTCCGAGAGACTTGCAATGGAAGTTTCCAGGGTAGAGCATGAGGCAGACAAAATAAAGAACCAGATCAGGGAAAACCTTCCAAAAAGCATTTTCATGCCGGTTGACCGCGGCGATTTTCTGGATTATCTTAGGGAGCAGGACCAGGTATCAGACAGCCTTGAGGATTCGGCTTTATCGCTTACACTTAGGCGGACAAAGGTCCCGGAAGACATAAAAAAAGACCTTATGGACCTTTCTTTAAAAGTAATAGACGTTGTCAATATATTGCCTCTTGCGGTAAAGAGCCTGAACGATCTCCTTGAGACGTCCTTTGCAAAAAAGCAAGACAGCAGGATAGGGGAGTATTTGAATCTTCTTGGTGAGAAGGAACAGCTTACAGACGAGCTTGAGCTGAAGCTTGAGAAGAGCATGCACGAAAAAGAAGAAAGATTCACTAAAGGCGAATTTTATCATATAATGAGAACGGTAAAGCACATCGCAAGAATCGCAGACCACGCAGAAAACTGCGGAGACAGGATACGGTTGATGATTGCCAAACAATAGCAGGAGGTAATAAAATGGTAGAAGCAAGGACAGAAGTTATAATGGTTGGTCATATTCTCGAAAACGAGATTGTTTTTAAATTGCATGAGGCGTTAAAAGACACAATCGCCGACGTAAAACACTGCGAGATTTCCTTCACGACACTAAAAGACGGGATTGAGAAAAAGAGGCCTTCAACAATGAGGTTCTATCTGATGGGGGATACCAAGGAGCGGGAAAAGGCAATAGAGATAATCAAGAGCCTTGCAAAAAAGGAAGACCTCGGGGTAGAGACAATAAATTACGACGAGCTTTGGGCTAAGAAGTAGAAATGGACCTCTCTTTCACGTCCCCACCCGGCTCTACTTCAGTAAATACGACTCCTTTAAATTTATAGACTTTTGTATCTTCGTCTAACCAGCAGTCTGACATGAGTCCTGCCTTCATGCACGCGTATGAGAGGAACTCCTCCCTGCTCCAGCCCTGGTCCACGGGTACCTGCGGGAGCAAAAGGCCCCGATTCCACCCCTTTTCTATTATCAGTCCGTCGCGCCCGATTTCAATGCTTTTGGCGTAGTCCTTTGGAGATGCCACCTCGATTAATTCTGGAGGGGTGAGCACGGTCACCTCAATGAGTGTGTTTTCAAGCTCTCCTTCAAGAAGAGGAGGAAACCTTGGGTCTTCACATGCCGCTGAAACCGCAGCCTTTACTGTCGCTTCTACAAGGGGCAGGGAGGGCTCTGGATATCCTATACAGCCACGGAGGGCATGCTCTGGATAGGTCTGGAGTGTTACAAAAACGCCTGCTTTCTCTTTCAGCTTTTCGGGCGCTTCTTCTGGCAGTGATATCGCCCCGTCTTCACGAAGAAGCTTCTCGATTGTCTCCCTTGCAAGCCTTATTAAATATGCTCCATCCTCAACCGTGTACATGGTTATGTATTGGTTTTCATTTATAAAAAATATAACGTCTGGGCGCAAGATGCCCCCTGTCCATCGCAAAGCCGCAAACCTTGCACTTTTTGCCAGCGGACACCTCTGACCCCAAAAGATTCTTGACTTTCAATGTTTCAAGCTCCCCGCCGCATACAAAACAGAACTTCGCTTCTTTTTGCGATTTTCTCTTATCAATGAATATCTTTACGCCTTCCTTTGATGCGACGCGCTTTATTCTATCAGATGAGGCTTTGTAATACGGGCTAATTCCCTTTAGCTCACCTAAAACAAATTCATGAAAAAGCGACTGGGACCGGACCTCCTTATGTTTAGCAAGAACTCGTCGGATTGCATCCGCAATTTCTGCATCTTTTGGGATTTTATACATCTTTTCCCCTAGTCTTTACATCTTTTATTGTCTCTTTTATATTTTTCCAGTGGAGACCCTCCCAGTAGACATTTTCGCAAGCTCGGCATTTAAAAAAATTGCTTATGCCCTCTGGTACCGTCTCCTTTATTTTTTCTTTTTCCATGCCTTCGAGCCTGCCGTTGCACATGGGGCACCTGGCAAGCTCTGGAGTGTCCCGGAGAACCAGCTCCACATCCTCTTTTAGCTGCATTAGCTGGCCCTTTATGCCGCCCTCAGAAATAAGAATAGCACTAAGGCCTTCGCTTTTGGCCCTCCCGTAAAGTGCGCGGTCCCTGGTGAGCAGGGTCCTCTCCTTTGCGCGCGTGAGCAACTCATCGTCTCCTTGGTCCGTGCTATAATCCCCGCTATAACCCATGAGCCTAAGCCACCGGGCGAGCTTTCCAAGCATTGCGTCTGCGATAAAGCGCATAATACCAAAATGTTTTTACGATGTAACAAATATAGTTATAGCAAGAGATAGGATAGGAAGGAAAGGAAGGCAAACAATGGAAACAGTAGAGATACCAATTAAAGACGCAATGACAAAAAAAGTAGTGACCGTAACAGAAGATATAACGGTCACAAAAGCAGCAAAGATAATGGAGAAAAACAACATAGGCTGCGTCGTCGTCGTAAAGGAAGGCTTACCGGTTGGAATAGTCACAGAAAGAGACATCACCTACCGCGTTGTAGCACCCAACAAAAAACCAGACACCGTTTTGGTAAAAGACATCATGTCAAAATCGGTTGAGACAGCATCTCCAGATACAACTATTACCCAGGCAAGCAAGATAATGGCAAGACAGAATCTTCGAAGGTTGCCGGTAATAGAAAGCGGTAAACTTATTGGAATAATTACAAACACGGACATCGTGCAGGTCGCACCAAGCCAAATAGAGATACTGCGGGAGCTTTCAAGGATGCGGGACAGGACAACTGGCAACGAACCGCTTGAAAGGGGAACGTGCGAGAATTGCGGCGACCACTGGGTAAAGCTTTTTGTAGTAAACAGTTCATTTGTGTGCGACAGTTGCAGAGACGACATGGTCGGCGGGGAGTCTGCCAAGGAAGAGCTTTAAAATATGCAGGGGCAATTTACAAAAAGCACCATGGAGGAGCGAGAAATGAAAGTTGAAGACATTATGACAAAGAAGGTGATTTCTGTTGCCAAAAATAGGGCGCTTTCCGATGCCGTTAAACTGATGGAAAAGAAAAGGATATCAAGGGTTCTCGTGACATCAGATGGCGAGCCCTGCGGCATGCTCACAGAGAAAGACATTTCAGACCACATAGGCACATCAAGGCACGGGGAATCCATTCCATCAAGCCTTCACATATCAACTGCGATGAGCCCGTCCATAATCACTATTGGCAAAGATGCAAGCATAGCGGCTGCCGCAAAGACCATGCTGAAAAAAGGCGTTTCCTCGCTCCCTGTGCTGCACGGGAAGGAACTGGTGGGAATCATCACAAAGACAGACATTGTGAGAACTCTTGCAGAAAGCGATGAAAAATTTGAGAAGATAATGAAAACCGATGTTGTTGCCGTTTCCCCCGCTGACAGGATTGTACACGCAAGAAGGCTGATGCTTGATAATAAAATCGGAAGGGTCGTTGTACTTGAGGAAGGAAAGATAGTCGGGATTTTGACGAATATGAGGGCCGCGAAGGCCCTATACAACTTCAAGCAGAATACAGACAGGGGCCACGCCTCACGCATAAGGACAATAACAGTAGAGGACGCGATGACCCCCACGGTGATAACGCTTGATGTGGGGGCAAAAGTAAAGGAAGCAGTACAAATCATGATTGAAAACAAATTTTCAGGCATTCCGCTTACAAGAGAAGGGCGTCTCGCAGGCGTCGTGACAAAAACAGACATGTTAAAAATAGTTAAATAGACATTCGTCCCATTTACACCCAATGCTTCTTTCAAACTGCAAGATAGTCGGCCCGGGGGGCGTAACCAGGGGAGATATTCTAATCGAGGGGGAGAAGATAAAAGAGGTCGGGAAGAACCTGCGCGCCGATGAGAAGATAGAGGTAAAGGGAAAGCTTGTGATGCCGGGAATTGTGGACGTGCATGTCCACATGCGCGACTTTAAAGAAAGCAAAAAGGAAGACTTTTATTCCGGGAGCAGGGCCGCACTTGCAAATGGTGTTACCACTTACATCGACATGCCAAACTCAATTCCTCCTGTAACAGACGCCAAAACATTCAAGATGAGGTGTGCGGAGGCTGCCAGAAAATCGGTGGCAGATTTTGGCATAAATTTTGGGATAACGCAAGACAATCTACATGAGCTTGACAAAA
>JAHJSX010000019.1 GCA_018830205.1 archaeon
GCAGAAACCAGATGAAAGACCGCTATTCTAATCCCGTGGAATGCAGAGGGGTAAGCAGAGGAAAGCGCCCATACCAATGGGATTAGAAAAATCAAAAATATAATCACTCCAACCTTATTTTCAATATTTTTAAACAATTCTTTAAAATTACCCCGCATAACAGCATATAATACCAGGAAATTCAGTGAGCCAACAATCATTATCACCATCAGCACAACTTCAATCAACACACTGTCAAAATATCCGACACTTGCCCCATGAGTTGAAAATCCGGCGGTCGATATTCCTGCCATCGCATGGTTTATGGCGTCGAACCAGCTCATCCCTGCAAGGTAAAGGGCAACCGTGCTTACAAGCAGAAATCCAAGGTACAGTATCCAGAGCATCCTAACAGTCGAAACCATACTGGCACCGATTTTATCGGTCCTGGTTTCGGCAGAATAGAACGCAGTGCTTTCAATACCTGTGCCTGCTTTTGAAAGTACAACAAGCGACATTACAACAATGCCCATGCCGCCCATGTATTGCATCAGGTGCCTCCAGAGATTTATGCAGTGGGGGAAAGTATCCGCCTCCCCGCCAATAGTTGTAAGTCCCGCGGCAGCCCATCCTGACATTGCCTCGAAATAAGCATCAAGGAATGTAGGTGCAACAGGCCCAAGGGGCACGGCGCTAAAGAGCGCAATAACAAGATATGCAAGAGCCGTGACTGCAACAGCATGCCGGAGCTTCATCTCGCGCTCGCTCTCAAAAACCTTCCAGAGGCCCATGCCCGTGGCAAGCATCATGATAAAACCGAGCATAAAACCTGTGATGTACACGTGCTCCTTGTACAAAATGGCTACAGCTATTGGAATAAAAAATGTCGGGCTAGTTATGGTTAAAATCAGTCCCAGATTGCTCAAGATTACCTTGAGATCTCTTATGCTTAAAACACCTATCATAAGGCAATTAACCTCGATGTACCATAGTGCCTATCCCTTCGTCTGTGAAAAGCTCAAGAAGGATGGCATGCTCTACTCTACCATCAATTATATGGGCCTTTTCCACACCACCCCAAACAGCCCTTTTGCAGGCGTCTGTCTTTGGAATCATTGAACCCTTTATAATGCCTTTTTTTATGAGCGTGTTGATTTTTGATGTATTGAGCTCCCGAATGATTGATCCGGCGTCTTTTATGTTTTTTAGAACGCCGGGCACATCCGTCAGCATTATAAGCTTTTTAGCACCAAGCGCACTGGCAATATCACCTGCAACCGTATCTGCATTTAAGTTGAGGCTGCCCCCTTCCTTGGTAAGGCCGATTGGTGCAATGACCGGTATGTAATCCTTTAAGGTCAGAGTTTCAATAATCTCGGGATTTATCTTTTCGGTCTCGCCTACAAGCCCCAGGTCCACTTCCTTTTCCACGCCCTTTTTAATGACCTTTTGCGGCCCTTTCTTCTTTGCAATGATTAGGCTCCCATCCTTCCCGGAAAGCCCGGCCGCCTTGCAGCCAAGTGCGTTTATCTTTGAGACTATACCGGCGTTTATTTTGCCTACCAAAACCATCGTTGCGATATCAAGGGTCTCCTCGTCAGTGACTCGCAGGCCTTCTATGAACTTGGGCTTTTTCTTCATCTTTTCCATGGCCGCAGATATTTCAGGCCCCCCGCCATGGACTATAACAGGCTTCATGCCCACATATCTAAGTAGAATTGTGTCCTTTATTGTCCACTCCTTGGCCCGCTCGTCAAGCATTGCGTGGCCCCCGTACTTTATTACGACATAGGAGCCGCGGAACTCCTCTATGAACGGGAGCGCCTCTGCTAGAACTTCTGCCCGATTTATATCCATGAAATCACCCTTTTACCGCCTAAAATCCCTACCGATAAGATAAATACCTTTTGATACCTGCTCTAAGTTGTATATTCTGCGTTAATTCGAACGTATTCAGGAGACATGTCGCACCCGTACGCGGTTGCGCTATGCTCGCCAGCGTTAAGTTCTGCAGTTATTTTGATTTCCTTTGATGCGATAGCCCTCTCTGCATTTTTTAATTCAGGAGTGTCTGCGAATGCCAGTACTTTGCCTGCCCTGACGAGACAGACATCTTCAATATAAAGGCTCACTTTTGCAGGGTCAAAGTCAGCGCCAGAGCGCCCGATTGCAGCTATAATCCGGCCCCAGTTTGGGTCCCCGCCGTAGACTGCGGTTTTTACAAGATTTGAGCTTACAACTGCTCTGGCCGCCTTTCTTGCATCCGCCTCGCTTTTTGCGTTTTCAACACGGACCTCGATGTACTTAGTCGCGCCTTCCCCGTCTTTGACAATCTTTTTTGCAAGCTCTTTTGTTACGTAATCAAGGGCCTCCTGGAAGTTCCCGTCTATATCACTGTTTCCGGCCGTGCCGTTTGCAAGCAGCACTACCATGTCGTTCGTGCTCATGTCTCCGTCTATAACGGTCATGTTGAAGCTCTGCTTTACAGCACTCTCAAGCGCATTTTTTATTTTTCTCTTTGGGACGCAGGCGTTCGTTGTCAGAAAACAGAGCATCGTTGCATGGTTTAGATGAGGGGCAATCATTCCCGCTCCCTTGCATATGCCGCCGATTTCGACCTCCTCTCCAGTCTTTAGCGTAGTTTTGACCGATACCATCTTTGGTTTTGTGTCGGTGGTCATTATGGCCTTTGCCGCCGCAAGCGAGCACTCAGACTTGCCGCTCAGGGTTTTTGAGACCTTTTTTATCTGTTTACTTATAACCTCCATGTCAAGCCTTCTGCCGATTACCCCTGTTGATGCTACTATAACTTCCTCTGCTTTAACTCCAAGCTCTCCTGCAGCAATCTCGCACATATGCTTTGCATCCTTCAAACCATCTTCCCCTGTGTACGCGTTTGCGTTCCCGGAGTTTGCAACTATCCCGCGCACCTTCCCCTTCGCGTGCTCTTTTGACACAATAAGCGGAGCCGCTTTCACTTTATTTTCAGTAATCATGAGCGCGCACTGCGCCTCCTTTTCACTTACGATGAGGGCAATACCTTTTTTCCCCTCCTTCACTCCGCAGGCGCTGAAGCCCTTCACACACACCCCGCTATCTGTTTCTTTCAATTTTATTCTCCCTTGTGCACCTTGAGCATGCACCTGTCCATAACAAAACCAAGTCCTGCTTCCTCTGCAAGGTGTTCCGCTTCATCGTTTTTTATACCCTCCTGAAGCCAGACTGCCTTTGCCCCAACCTCAACTGCCTTTTTTACTACATCCGGCGTCTCCTCACCGGGTCTGAAAACAAGCACGGTGTCAATCTTGTCCGGCACTTCTTCAAGCGATTTATATACCTTTTCGCCGAGTATTTCATCTGCGAATGGATTCACAGGGATAATCCTGTATCCCTGCTCTTTAAGATAACCAGGGACGTAATTTGCGGGTTTCTTTGGGTCTGTTGAGCATCCAACAACTGCAATCGTCTTGCATTTTTCAAGGATTTCTTTTTCATTCATATCTCAACACCTTCCCTTTTTGCAACTGCATCTACATCCTTATCTCCTCTTCCTGATAAATTTATCACAACAACCTTGCCTTTTAGCTCCCATGCATGCTTCAGCACCCAGGCCACAGCGTGGGCAGATTCAAGGGCAGGGATTATCCCCTCTTTTTCTGAGAGCACGTGAAACGCATCGAGGGCTTCATCGTCTGTCGCATAATCGTACTTTGCCCGCGCAAAATCCCGAAGCATCGAGTGCTCCGGCCCTACAGCAGGATAGTCAAGCCCCGCAGACACGCTGTGTGTTGGCAGGATTTGCCCGTATTTGTCCTGGAGCACATGCGTAAAAGTGCCATGCAGAACTCCCTTGCTCGGCACCGCAAACCGGGCCGCGTGACGCCCGCTTTCTATTCCCTCGCCTCCTGCCTCAACTCCGATTAGCTCCACCTGCGCATCACCAAGGAATTCATAAAAAATGCCGATTGCATTGCTTCCGCCGCCAACACATGCCACTATCACGTCAGGCAGCCGGCTTTCATGCTCTATAATCTGCCCTTTCATTTCCTTCCCGATAACGGACTGGAAATCCCTTATCATCATTGGGTAGGGATGAGGCCCAAGCACAGACCCAAGAAGGTAGTGCGTGGTTTCCACGTTGGCAAGCCAGTCGCGAAGCGCCTCGTTGATTGCATCTTTGAGCGTTTTCGAACCCGCGTCAACAGCCCTTACTTCTGCTCCCAAAAGCCGCATGCGAAACACGTTAATCTTCTGGCGCTCAATGTCATCTGTCCCCATGTAGATGACGCATTCAAGCCCAAGCGCCGCGGCCGCAGTCGCGGTAGCTACCCCGTGCTGTCCGGCACCAGTCTCAGCGATAATCCGCTTCTTGCCCATGCGCTTTGCCAAGAGGGCCTGACCCATTGTATTGTTTATCTTGTGGGCCCCGGTGTGTGCAAGGTCCTCACGCTTTAGATATAGTTTAATACCGAGCTCCCTGCTCAAATTCGGGCAATAAGTAAGCGGTGTTGGTCTGCCGACGTACTCGCGCAAACAGGTGTCAAGCTCTTTTTTGAAATCCTTGTCACCCTTTACCTTTTCGTATTCCCTCCTAAGTTCCTCAACTGCCGGCATCAGGACTTCGGGCATGTACCTGCCGCCGTACTCGCCAAAACGCCCGCGCTCGTCAGGGTGCTCTTGCTTCATAGTGGGCGTACATTACGCTTGAGAGTACATATATTTTTTTGCGCCTACAAAAACAGGCCCCAAAATAAAATCCAAAAAACTGTCAGCTATCCTCCAATCTCATCAAGCGCCTTCGATATGCCCCACACCTCGATAATCCCTGCGGCTCTGATTTTGTTGAAGTGCCTGTCGTTCGTGATAAGTATGGCACCCGCCTTGAGGCACGCTGCCGCGTGCAGTATGTCCACCCTGTCCGGCGTTTTAATGTGGGGCTTGCACGCACGTATGTGGCCCTCTCCCACGTTCACAAGCTTCATCCTGTCCAAAAGCGCCGATACAATCCAAAAAACGGTTTCGGACTTGAAGGCCTTGGCATATTTCAGATATTCCTCCACGAGAAGGTCGTTGCCAACCAGCGTTATGGATTGGTCCTCGATGAGCCCTGCGAGGAGCTTGAGGGTTTCCCCTCCCGGGTTTTTGA